>NZ_JBSFWU010000138.1:0-15882 GCF_053594995.1 Streptomyces sp. NPDC002536 | reverse complement strand
GCCCTCGCGTTGGGGGTCTCTGTGCACCTGCAGTTCCCCGGTTTTGTGGCCCCCGCGCCCGTGGTCCGTAACGGTGTCCGCGCGCCCCTTCGGGCCCCGGGGAACTGCGCGAGCAACCACGCACGGTCCGCAGACGACGGACGGCCTCGTAGCAACCCACAACCACCACCGGTGGCCCGGCCTGCGTGAACCGCCAGTAGAATCTGGTCACGTGACTGTAAAGCCTCGTATCCCCAACGTTCTGGCCGGCCGCTACGCCTCCGCGGAGCTCGCCGTCCTGTGGTCCCCCGAGTACAAGGTGACGCTGGAGCGGAAGCTGTGGCTCGCCGTGCTCCGCGCCCAGAAGGACCTGGGGGTCGAGGTGCCGGACACGGCCCTCGCCGACTACGAGCGGGTCCTGGAGCAGGTCGACCTGGCCTCGATCGCCGAGCGCGAGAAGGTCACCCGGCACGACGTGAAGGCCCGCATCGAGGAGTTCAACGCCCTCGCCGGCCACGAGCACGTGCACAAGGGCATGACCTCCCGCGACCTCACCGAGAACGTGGAGCAGCTGCAGATCCGGCTGTCCCTGGAGCATGTCCAGGGCCGCACGGTCGCCGTGCTGGCGCGGCTCGGGAAGCTGGCGGCCGAGCACGCCGAGCTGGTCATGGCGGGCCGCTCGCACAACGTGGCCGCCCAGGCCACCACCCTCGGCAAGCGTTTCGCCACCACGGCCGACGAGCTGCTGGTCGCCTACGGGCGTACCGAGGAGCTCCTCGCCCGCTATCCGCTGCGCGGCATCAAGGGCCCGGTCGGCACCGCCCAGGACATGCTCGACCTGCTCGGCGGCGACGCCGCCAAGCTCGCGCAGCTGGAGGAGCGCATCGCGCAGCACCTCGGCTTCGGCCGGGCCTTCACCTCCGTCGGCCAGGTCTACCCGCGCTCCCTCGACTACGACGTCGTGACCGCGCTGGTGCAGCTCGCGGCCGCGCCGTCCTCGCTGGCGAAGACGATCCGGCTGATGGCCGGGCACGAGCTGGTGACCGAGGGCTTCAAGCCGGGCCAGGTCGGCTCCTCGGCGATGCCGCACAAGATGAACACCCGCTCCTGCGAGCGCGTCAACGGCTTGATGGTGATCCTGCGCGGCTACGCGTCGATGACCGGCGAGCTGGCGGGCGACCAGTGGAACGAGGGCGACGTCTCCTGCTCCGTGGTGCGCCGCGTCGCGCTGCCGGACGCGTTCTTCGCGCTGGACGGCCTGCTGGAGACGTTCCTCACCGTGCTCGACGAGTTCGGCGCCTTCCCGGCCGTCGTCGCCCGTGAGCTGGACCGCTACCTGCCCTTCCTCGCCACCACCAAGGTCCTGATGGGCGCGGTGCGCGCGGGTGTCGGCCGTGAGGTCGCGCACGAGGCCATCAAGGAGCACGCGGTGGCGTCCGCGCTGGCCATGCGCGAGCAGGGTGCCGAGCGCAACGAGCTGCTCGACAAGCTGGCCGCGGACGAGCGCATCCCGCTCGACCGTGCCGCGCTGGACGCGCTGATGGCCGACAAGCTGTCGTTCACCGGTGCCGCGGCCGACCAGGCCGCCTCGGTCGTCTCCCGCATCGAGGAGATCGCCAAGCAGCACCCGGAGGCGGCCGCCTACACGCCGGGCGCCATCCTGTAACGCATGACTCCCGAAGAGCTCGAAGCCGCCCGCGACCGCCTCGTCCCCGACGTGGCCGCGGGCGGTCTGCGCGTCCTGTTCTGCGGCATCAACCCGGGCCTGATGACGGCCGCCACGGGCCATCACTTCGCCCGGCCCGGCAACCGGTTCTGGCCCGTCCTGCACGCGTCGGGCTTCACCCCGCGCCGGCTCCACCCCTCGGAGCAGGAGGAGTTGCTCGCCTACGGGCTCGGCATCACCAATGTGGTGGCGCGGGCGACCGCGAAGGCCGACGAGCTGAGCGCCGAGGAGTTCCGCGAGGGCGGGCGGCTGCTGCGGGAGAAGGTGGCCCGGCTGCAGCCGCGTTGGCTGGCCGTGGCCGGGGTGACCGCCTACCGCACCGCCTTCGGCGACAAGCGCGCCGCCATAGGTCCGCAGGAGCGGACGATCGGGGACACCCGGATCTGGGCCCTGCCCAACCCCAGCGGTCTCAACGCGCATTGGACGCTCGCGACGATGGCCGAGGAGTTCGGCCGGCTGCGCGCGGCGGCCGAGGCCGACTGAACCGACGCGTCCGGACGCTCGCCGCCCGGACGCGCACCGGCTACGATCCGGCAGCAGGCAAAGCGCACGCAAAGCGAGGAGGCGGCACGTTGGGGCGGCTCACCGGCGGGGATCCGTCTCTGCTGCGGCGGATCAATTCGGCCGTGGTGCTGCATGCACTGCGTGCCGCCGCGTCCCCCACGCTCACCGACCTGGTCAAGGTGACGGGCCTGTCCCGGCCGACCGTGGAGGGCGTGGTCGAGGGCCTGATCACGGCGGGCCTGGTGGCGGAGGCGCCCGTCGAGGAGGGCGCGGCGCGCCGGCAGGGACGGCCGGCGCGGCGCTTCCGGTTCCGGGTCGAGGCCGGGCATCTGCTGGGCATCGAGATCGGGGCGCACCGGATCGCCGCGCTGCTCGCGGACCTGGGCGGGCGGGTCGTGGGGTCGGCGTCGGTCGACGTCTCGGCGGCGGCTCCCGCGGACGAGCGCCTGGAGCAGGTGCGGGTCGCCGTCGAGGGGCTGCTGGAGCGGTCCGGCGTGCCGTGCGGTTCGCTGCGGGCCGTGGGCGTGGCCAGCCCCGGCATCGTGGAGGCGGACGGGACCGTCCGGCTGGGCACGGCGCTGCCGGGCTGGACCGGGCTGCCCCTCGGGGAGCGGCTGCAGCGCTCGTTCCGGTGCCCGGTGCTGGTGGAGAACGATGCCAACGCCGCGGCCGTGGCGGAGCACTGGAAGGGCGCGGCGACCGGCTCGGACGACGTCGTCTTCGTGCTCGCCGGCCTGAGCCCGGGGGCGGGTTCGCTGATCGGCGGGCGGCTGCACCGGGGTTTCGGCGGCGCGGCCGGGGAGATCGGCGCCCTGCACCTGCTGGGCCGCGAGGCCACCCCGGAGGAGGTGCTGTCCCCCACCGGGGAGCCGCTGCATCCGCTCGACGAGGCCCAGGTGGCCCGGGTGTTCGCGCTGGCGGACGAGGGCGACGAGCGCGCGCGGGCCGCGGTGGAGCGCTATCTGCGGCGCCTGGTGCACGACGTGGCGGCTCTGGTGCTGGCCCTGGACCCGGAGCTCGTGGTGGTCGGCGGCTGGGCGGCCGGCCCGGACGGGGTGCTGGAACCGCTCCGCAGGGAGCTGGCCCGTTACTGCCTGCGCCCGCCGCAGGTGGCGCAGTCGCTGCTCGGCGAGGCCGCGGTGGCGACGGGCGCCCTGCGGCTGGCCCTCGACCACGTGGAGGAACAACTCTTCGCGGTCGAGGGCACGGTCACGGCACGGCGTAGCGCCCCGTAAGGGGCGCGGGACGTCGTCTGCGGGCGCATCGTGGCTGGTCGCGCCCACGCGGCGGAGCCGCATATGTCAACAGCCCCGCGCCCCTTACGGGGCGAACCGGCCTCAGCCCGCGAGCAGTTGCACGTCCGACCCGGAGCCGCCGAACGTGAGCCGGCACGTGTCCGCCCGATAGGTGGCGACGGACACCGCCGCGGTGGCGCCGCCCGCGGCGTAGCGGGTGGTGACGACGAGGACGGGCGAGCCGGGGAGCCGGTCGAGCTGCTTGGCGTCGTCCGCGCGGGCCGAGCCCAGCTCCACGGAACGTTCCTGGCCCTCGAGTTGGATCCGCTGGAGCTCGCGCAGCACGGCGCGGGCGCGGGCCGCTCCGCCGGGCGCGTCGATGGCGGCGAGGCCCGGGACGCTCGCCGCCGGGACGTACAACAGCTCGGCGGCGACGGTCTGGCCGTGCGTCCTGCGGATGCGGCGCACCGTGTGCACGCTCTCCTCGGCGCCGGTGCCGAGGAGGCGGGCGACGGCCGCGGGCGGGGCGGCCTCGGTGCCGTCCACGGCCTGCCAGGAGTCGGCGGCGGTGCCGGGCCAGACGTGCCCGCTGTCACCGACGGCAACGCCCATGCGGGGCGGGGCGACGGTGGTGCCGACGCCGCGGCGGCGCTGGAGCCTTCCCTCCAGCTCCAGTTGCTCGAGCGCCTGCCGGAGCGTGGCCCGGGCGACGCCGAACCGGGCGGCGAGATCGCGCTCGTTGGGCAGGATCTCCCCCACGGCGAACTCGGAGTCGAGTGCGTCGCTGAGGACGGTCTTCAGGTGCCAGTACTTGGGCTCCGGCACCGATTCCAGCTGCGTGGTCCCCACCCTGTCCTCCGCAAAGGGTTTTGCGCGCTTCTTTATTAAAGGTTGTTGCAGTATGCCTGCGACCATAGGGCGGTGCGCGGGCTTGGTCAAGACCAATGCCCGTGGGTACGGTCGCGGTCACCGGCAGGCACGACGGAAGACGGCATGGCGCAACAGCGGAGGCGGCAGGGGTATCGGACCGCACAACAACGCAGCGGCCACCGGCCTGTTGCCGTTGGCCGCCGCAACTCCGGGCAGATTGAGGGAATATGCCCGCTAAATGGCGGGAGGGGGATAACGGACCGGGCGCAGCGGTTATGACCGCACCCCGGTGAGCTTGTCCGGGTTGCGCATGATGTAGACCGCCGCGACCCGCCCGTCGGCGATGCCGAGGCTGAAGACGGTGTCCGGCCGGCCCTGCGACAGCAGCACCATCGACGGAACGCCGTTGACCTCCTCGAAGCGCAGTTCCAGCCCGGGTTCCCGAAGGTTCGAGACGGCGACGAGGAAGCGGCCCACCTTGTCCGCGCTCTCGATGATGCGCAGCGCGGCCTTGGCCTTGCCGCCCGCGTCGCTGACGAGCCGGACGTCGGGCGCGAGCAGGGCCAGCAGGTCCTCCAGGCTGCCGCCGGTGGCAGCGGCGAGGAACCGCTCGGTCAGGTCGCGCTGCTGCACCGGGTCGACGTCGAAGCGCGGCCTGCGCTCGTCGACGTGCCGGCGTGCCCGGGTGGCGAGTTGGCGCACCGCCGCCTCCGAGCGGTCGAGGGCGGCGGCGATCTCCGGGAAGGGGAAGCCGAACGCCTCGCGCAGCACGAACACCGCGCGCTCCAGCGGCGAGAGGGACTCCAGGACGACGAGGAGGGCGAGCGAGACGGAGTCGGCGAGCACGGCCCGCTCGGCGGTGTCCGGGACGGTGACGTCGAAGTCGGTGGTGACGGGCTCGGGGAGCCAGGGCCCGACGTAGGCCTCACGCCGGGACTGCACCTGGCGCAGCCGGTCGAGAGCCAGCCGGGTGGTGATCCGCACCAGGTAGGCGCGGGGTTCGCGGACCTCTTCGCGATCCGCGCGGGACCAGCGCAGCCAGGCCTCCTGCACGACGTCCTCCGCGTCCGCGAAGCGGCCCAGCATGCGGTAGGCCACCCCGGTCAGGGTGGAGCGGTGTTCCTCGAAGGCGTCGAGTGCGGCGTCACGGTCGTTCACCGGCCCATCCCACCCGAACCGGGGGGCCGTTGTCCACATGAGCCGCCTCTCACCGCGGGCACCCCGGCCGCTCCGGGCTCTACCCCGCGGTAACCGTTGCTGACATCCTGTCTCACACACGTTGCGGAAGACAGAGGAGCTGCTCCATGGCCGGGACCGCCCAGACAGTGTCCTTCCCCGTCGCCACCCCGTCCGGGCGGCGGACCGTGCAGGTGGTGCACGAACGGCTCGGCAGCGGCGATCCACTGGTGCTGCTGCACGGCATCGGCCACCATCTCCAGGCCTGGGACCCGGTGGTGGGGCTCCTCGCCGCCGAACGCGACGTCATCGCCGTGGACCTGCCGGGCTTCGGCCGCTCCCCCGCCCTGCCTGAAGGCCTCTCCTACGACCTGCGGGGCGTGGTCCCCGTGCTGCGCGCCCTCTTCGAGGCGCTGGGCGTGGACCGGCCGCACGTCGTGGGCAACTCCCTCGGCGGGCTGATCGCCCTGGAGCTCGGGCACGAGAAGCTCGTACGGTCCGTCACCGCGCTCTCCCCCGCCGGTTTCTGGACCGAGGGCGAGCGCCGCTATGCCTTCACAGTGCTGCAGGCGATGCGGCGCGGGGCCCTGTCGCTGCCTCCGGGCGCGGTCGCCCGGCTGTCCCGCACCGCCGCCGGCCGGGCGGCCATGACGAGCGCCATCTACGCCCGCCCCGGGCGCCGTTCACCGGATGCCGTGGCCGCCGAGACCCGGGCGATGCGCGAGGCGACCGGTTTCGAGGCCACGCTCGCCGCCGGGCAGTCGTTGCTGTACACCCACGACGTGCCGGACGTGCCGGTCACCATCGCCTGGGGCACGCGCGACCGGGTCCTCCTGCGGCGGCAGGGGGTGCGGGCCAAGAAGGTGATTCCCGCGGCCCGGCTGGTCCGGCTGCCCGGCTGCGGGCATTGCCCCATGAACGACGACCCGGCGCTGGTCGCCCGCGTCGTCCTCGACACCTCGCGCTGACCGTGGGGCGCGGGGCGCGCGTCGCACAGTGACGCCGCCGCCCGCCGGTGGAAGGCTGGGCCCGTCCCAGTCGACTCCCGTGGGAGAGGTGCGGTGCAGTGGCCGAACAGGTGGACGTCGTCGTCATCGGCATGGGTCCGGGCGGCGAGCACGTGGCGGGACGGCTGGCCGAGTCCGGCCTGAGCGTCGTGGGCGTGGAGGCGGAGCTCGTCGGCGGCGAGTGCCCCTACTGGGCCTGCATCCCCAGCAAGATGATGATCCGCGCCGGGAACCTGCTGGCCGAGGCGCGGCGGGTGCCCGGCATGGCCGGATCCGCGCAGGTCACGGCGGACTGGGCGCCGGTGGCGGCCAGGATCCGGGACGAGGCGACGGACGACTGGAACGACCGGGTCGCGGCGGACCGCTTCACCAACAAGGGCGGCGTACTCGTCCGCGGGCGCGGCAGGCTGGCCGGGCCGGGACGGGTCGAGGTGGACGGCCCGGAGGGCGGCAGCTTCGAGGCGCGCATCGGCGTGGTGCTGGCCACCGGATCCCGCCCGCAGATCCCACCGGTGCCGGGCCTGGCGGACGTGCCGTACTGGACCAACCGGGACGCGATCGCCGCGAAGGAGCCGCCCGCCTCGCTGCTGGTGCTGGGCGGCGGCGCGATCGGCGTGGAACTGGCCCAGGTATACGGCCGGTTCGGCACCCGCGTCACCGTCGTGGAGGCGATGGACGCGCTCGTCCCCGCCGAGGAGCCGGAAGCGGGCGAGCTGCTGGCGCAGGTCCTGGCCGGCGAGGGCGTGACCCTGCGGACCGGTGCGCGGGTGGCGGCCGTGCGGCACGACGGCGAGGCCTTCACCCTGACGCTGGAGAACGGCGAGGAGCTGACGGGTGGTCAACTGCTCGTCGCCACGGGCCGCAAGGCGGACCTCTCCGCCCTGGGCCTGGAGACGGTGGGCCTCGACCCCTCCGCCCGCTCGCTGAAGACCGACGGGCGGATGCTGGCCGCACCGGGCCTGTGGGGCGTCGGCGACGTGACCGGGCACGGGGCGTTCACGCACGTCGCGATGTACGAGGCCGAGATCGCCATCCGCAGCGTGCTCGGCGACCCGGGCCCCGACGCGGACTACCGGGCGCTGCCCCGGGTGACCTTCACCGACCCGGAGGTCGGGGCGGTGGGCCTGACCGAGCGGCAGGCCCGTGAGAAGGGGCTGCCGGTGCGCACGGGCCGGTCGCGCGTGCCGGAGTCGGCGCGCGGCTGGATCCACAAGGCGGGCAACGAGGGCCTGGTCAAGCTGGTCGAGGACAGCGGCCGGGGCGTGCTCGTCGGGGCGACGACGATGGGCCCGGTGGGCGGCGAGGTGCTGTACGGTCTGGCGGTGGCGGTCCAGGCCGAGGTGCCGGTGGAGACCCTGCGGCACATGATCTTCGCGTACCCGACCTTTTATCGAGGAGTGGAGGACGCGCTGAGGGATCTCTGGTCCCAAACAGGGCCGGCGTAAATTCGGCGAAAATCCTCCTTTGCGGGCAGAAGCGCACGGACGCGTCCCTTTACCGGGCGGACACAGAGCGTTTGTGATCACGCAACACCGCTCGTCCAGGGTGGACGGCATGACCGACGAGACTCCCGCGAAGCACCGCCCCGGCCACCACTGGCGCCGCGACCTCGCCGAGATCGCGGCCCTGTTCACGGCGGTCGCCGCCGCCGACTCCGTCGCCGACACGGTCGTCCACGGCCCCGACGGCCCGGCCCTGCTCGTCGGCTCGGCGGCCGCCCTGCTGGCCACGGCCGGCCTCCACCTCTGGTGGTCCCGCCGCCGCGGCCACGCCCCGCCGGGCGACGGTACGAGCACCCCGCCACCGCCCGCCGCCCGCCCCGCACCCGCCGAGGCGGGCGACACCGCGCTGTGGCGGATGCGGACGACCGTGCGCGACGAACCCGGCAGCCTGGCCGCGCTGTGCCGGGCGCTGGCCGGGCACCGGGTCGACATCCTGGCCCTGCAGACCCACCCCCTCGCCGAGGGCACCGTCGACGAACTCCTGCTGCGCGCCCCCGCCGTGCTCGCGCCCGCGGACCTGACCCGGGCGGCCGCCGACGGCGGCGGCGAGCACACCTGGCTGGAGCGGGCGGACGCCCACGACCTGGTGGACGCCCCCACCCGGGTGCTCGCCCTCGCCACCCGCACCGCGCTCGACCCGGCCGAACTGCCGCTCGCCCTGCGGCAGCTGCTGGGCCGCTGCACCATCCGCTCGGTACCGCTGCGGCCCGCGGAGGCCGACCCGGTGCCGGAGGAGGGGACGTGGGAGGGCACGGTGATGCGGCTGCGGGACCCGGCCGGCGGGACGATCACCATCGAGCGGCCGCATCTGCCGTTCACACCCACCGAGTTCGCCCGCGCCCGGGCCCTGGTCGAGCTCGACACCCGGCTCGGCCCGCGGATGCCGGCCCGCAGCGACGTGCTGACCCTGCCCGAGGGCAACGAGATCACCGTCCGCCGGGCCGGTCTGGGCGACCTCGCCGCGGCGCGCGCGATGCACGAGCGCTGCTCCCCCGCCACGCTCGCCCGCCGCTACCACGGCCCGGTCGGCGACGCCGACCGCTACCTGCGGCACCTGCTCGGCCCGCGCTTCGGGCGCACCCTGGCCGCGTACACCCCGTCCGGCCGGCTCGTCGCCCTGGGACACCTGCTGTGGGACGGCGACGAGACCGAGGTCGCCCTGCTCGTCGAGGACGCGTGGCAGCGGCGCGGCGTCGGCGGCGAACTGCTGGGCCGGCTGGTGGCCCTGGCCACGGAGGCCGGCTGTGCCCGCGTCTACGCCGTCACCACCGCGTCCAACACCGGCATGGTCGCGGCCATGCGGTCCCTCGGCCTGCCGCTCGACTACCAGATCGAGGAGGGCACCGTCGTCGTCACGGCCCGGCTGGCGCCCGCCCGCACGGCCGCGGGCGTGCCCGCACGAGAGTCGGTCCAGCGCAAATCCCCCTGACACGGACGCACTTCGCGTACGAGGATGTGCGCATGCCGAAGACCACAAGCAGCCAGCTGCCCCGCCGGATCGCCGACGCCCACGTCGACGCGACCGTCGCCCTCGACCCCATCACCGGCACCATGCTCGGAACGGCGGAGTCCGCCCGGCGGCTCCCCGACTTCTCGCCCGACGGGCAGCAGGAACTGGCCGATCTGGCCCGCACGACGCTCAAGAGCCTCACGGGGGCCGAGGCGCAGCCGGGGGCGGACAGCGGCGTCGAGCGGCGCTGCGCCCGGCTGCTGCGCGAGCGGCTGACCGCCGAACTCGCCGTGCACGAAGCCGGGGAGCCGCTGCGCGCCGTCAGCAACATCCACTCGCCCCTGCACTCGGTGCGCGAGGTCTTCACCATGATGCCCACCGACACCGCCGACGACTGGGCGGCGGTCGCCGCACGGCTGCAGGCCGTGCCGGCCGCGCTGGAGGGCTACCGGGCCTCGCTGGCCGAGGGGATCCGCCGCGGGCTGCCGGGCGGCCCGCGCCAGGTGTCCACCGTGCTCGGGCAGTTGGACGAGTGGATCGGTACGGGGAACGGCTGGTTCGGCGACTTCACCGCCGCGGGCCCTGAGCAGTTGCGCTCCGAGCTGGACAAGGCCGCCGCCACCGCCACAGGCGGCCTGGCCGCCCTGCGCGACTGGCTGCGCGACGTCTACGCCCCGGCCGTCGAGGGCGCCCCGGACGTCGTGGGCCGCGAGCGCTACGCCCGCTGGTCGCGCTACTGGAACGGCACCGATCTCGATCTGGACGAGGCGTACGCGTACGGCTGGTCCGAATACCACCGGCTCCTCGGCGAGATGCGCACCGAAGCGGCGAAGATCCTGCCGGGCGCGCGGACCCCGTGGGAGGCGCTGGCCCATCTCGACGTCCACGGCCGGCACATCGAGGGCGTCGAGGAGGTGCGCGTCTGGCTCCAGGGGCTCATGGACGAGGCGATCGACGCGCTCGACGGCACCCACTTCGAACTGGCCGAGCGGGTACGGCGCGTGGAGTCGCGCATCGCCCCGCCGGGCGGCGCGGCGGCCCCGTACTACAGCCAGCCGTCGGAGGACTTCTCCCGGCCGGGCCGCACCTGGCTGCCCACCATGGGCGACACCCGCTTCCCCGTGTACGACCTGGTCTCCACCTGGTACCACGAGGGCGTCCCCGGCCACCACCTGCAGTTGGCGCAGTGGGTGCACATGGCCGACAGCCTCTCCCGCTACCAGGCCACGGTGGGCTGGGTGAGCGCCAACTGCGAGGGCTGGGCGCTGTATGCGGAGCGGCTCATGGACGAACTGGGCTTCCTCACCGACCCCGAGCGCCGACTGGGCTATCTGGACGCCCAGATGATGCGCTCCACGCGGGTCATCGTCGACATCGGCATGCACCTGGAGCTGGAGATCCCCGGCCACTCCCCCTTCCACCCGGGCGAGCGCTGGACGCCGCAGCTGGCACGGGAGTTCTTCGGCCTGCACAGCGGCCGCCCGGCCGCCTTCGTCGACAGCGAGCTCGTCCGCTACCAGGGCATGCCCGCCCAGGCCATCGGCTACAAGCTGGGCGAACGCGCCTGGCTCGCGGGCCGGGAGGCGGCCCGCACGGCCCGGGGCGCCGCGTTCGACCTCAAGGCCTGGCACATGGCGGCGCTGTCGCAGGGCTCGCTGGGGCTGGACGATCTGGTGGCGGAGCTGTCGGTGCTCTGACGGGGCGCCCCGTAAGGGGCGCGAGGAACTGCGCGACCAGCCACGACGCACGCGCAGTCAGAGTCCCCCGCGCCCCCTACGGGGCATCGGCGCCGGCCGTCCGGTGCCGCACGGCCGAGCCCGACCGACCCTTGACGACCTGCAGTTGCGCGGGGATGCGCTGCCGCAGGTCGGCGACGTGGCTGACGATGCCGACCGTGCGGTCCCGCTCGCGCAGCGAGTCCAGCACGTCGAGCACCTCGTCCAGGGTCTGTTCGTCCAGGGTGCCGAAGCCCTCGTCGATGAAGAGGGTGTCCAGGCGAGTGCCGCCCGCCTCCTCGGTGACGACGTCGGCGAGGCCGAGCGCGAGGGCGAGCGAGGCGAAGAAGGTCTCCCCGCCCGAGAGGGTCGCGGTGTCGCGGGCGCGGCCCGTCCAGGCGTCGACGACGTGCAGACCCAGCCCCGAGCGGCTGCGGCCGCCGGCCCGGGCGTCGGAGTGCACAAGCGTGTAACGGCCGCCCGACATGCGGTGCAGGCGTACGGTCGCGGCGGCCGCGACCTGTTCGAGGCGGGCGGCCAGGACGTAGGACTCCAGACGCATCTTGCGCTCGTTGCGCGCGGAGGTGCCCGCGGTGAGCGCGGCGAGGCCCGCGACGCGGTGGTGCTCCTCGCGCAGCGGGGCGAGCCGCACGGCGTCCGCGGCGGCCCGGCGGGAGAGCCGGTCCAGTTCCGCGCAGCGGGTCCGGGCGGCGGCGTCCCGGGCGGCGGCCTCCTGCAGCCTGCGGGTCGCCGCATCGGCGGCGGCCTGGGCGGCACCGGGGTCGGCGGGCGGCTGCGCGGCGGCGGCCGCCAGGCCCGGATCGGCCAACTCGGCGGCGACGGCGGCCTCCTCGCTGTGCCGGCGGTCGAGGCGCTCCTGAAGCCGCTGCTGGTCAGCGGACTCCAGCAGGGCGCCGGCCGCCTGGCCGGGGGTGTCGAACCCGGCACGGTAGGAGGCGTCGGCGAGCCGGTCGTCGGCCTCCTTGAGGCGGCCCGCAGCGGCCTCCGCGCCGCGCACGGCCTCGGCCGCCCCGGCGAGGCGGGCCGACTGCCGCTCCAGCAGCGCCGCACGGCGCTCCACGGTCTCCTCGCCTCCGCGCGCCTGCATCAACTCCTCTTCCAGGGAGCGGAGTTCACGGTCCAGGTCCTCGCGGTGCGAGGTGCGGGCGGCGATGCGCAGCTGGGCGTCCTGCTGCTCGCGGCGGCGGCGCTCGTACTCGTGCTCGGCACCGGCCAGCGCCTCCCGTGCGGGGTGCAGGTCCGCGGCGGCGGCCCGCGTCTCCGCGAGGGCGCGCTCCGACGCGGCGGCTTCCTCGGCCAGTTCGGCGGTGGGGGCCGTGCCCGCGGTGGCGGTCGCGGCGGCGAGGGCCTCGCGCAGCGTCTGCAGCTGCCGTGCCGCCTCGTCGCGGAGCGTGTCGGCCTGCTGCGAGGCGTCCAGTGCGGCTTCTTCGGCCGCCCGGTCCGGGTGCTCGGCCGTCGCGCGGGCGGGGGCGGGGTGTTCGGTGGCGCCGCACACGGCGCACGGGGCACCGGGTTCCAGTCCGGCGGCCAGTTCGGCGGCGATGCCGCGCAGGCGGCGGTCCTTGAGCTCCAGCCAGTGCTCGCGGGCGGCGGCGGCCTGCTCGCGGGCGTGCAGCAACCGGGCCTCGACCTCGGTGGTTTCACCGGTGAGCGCGTCCCGGCGCCGGGCGGCGGCGAGCCGTTCCCGGGCGGGACCGGTGCGGCTGCCGAGCTGCTCGGCCCGCGCGGCCGCCTCCTGGGCCGCGTCGGCCCGCTGCCGGAGGGCGTGCCGCCGGCCGTCCCAGTCGGCGAGCCAGGCTCCGGCCTCGGCGACGGCCTCCTCGTCGGCCCGCGCCTCGCGGTCCAGCCGGGCGGCCTCCGCGGTGACGGCTGCGGCCCGCTGCTCGGCGCGGCGGGCGGCGGCGAGCGACCCGAGCTCCTCGCGGAACCTGCGTTCCAGGGCGGCGAGTTGCTCGCCGCCCGCGTCCCGGTGCTCCTCGGGCAGCCGGTGGCGTGCCGCCGACTCGGCCGCGGCGGCGGCGCGGTGGGCCCGGCCGGCCTCGTCGCGCAGCTCCAGCGCGGGCGCGACCGCCTCGGCGGCCCGCGCCTGTGCCAGCCGCCCGCGCACCGGCTCCAGTTCCCCGCGCTGCTCGGCGAGCACGGCGGCCCGCTGCCGGGCCCCCTCGTACCGGCGCTGCAGACGCGCCAGTTCACGGGCCTCCTCGGCGCGCCCGTGCGCGGCACGGTGGTCCTGCTCGGCGGCGCGGAGGGCGAGGGCGGCGATGTCACGCCCCTCGCGGGCGTGCGCCCGCGCGAGCGCCGCCCACTCGAGAATGGCGTCGACGAGCCCGGGTTCCCCGGCGCCGAGGGGCGCCTCGGCGGCACGGGGGCCCGGGACTGCGGCACGGGTGCGCGAAGCCTCCGCCCGTGACGGCACCGGTGTGCCGACCTCCGGCAGGGACGGGTCCGCCGCGGCCTGTCGCATCCGGTGGGCCAGCGCGAGCAGTTGCTCGTCCCCCGCGCGGACGCCCGCCTCCGCCGCGCGGCGCTGTTCCGCCAGGTGGTTCTCCACCGCGGCGAAGCGGCCCGTGTCGAAGAGCCTGCCCAGCAGCCGACTGCGGGCGGCGTCCTCGGCCCGCAGGAAGCGGGCGAAGTCGCCCTGCGGCAACAGCACGACCTGGCAGAACTGTTCGCGGCTCATGCCGAGGAGCTGGGTGATCTCCTCACCGATCTCCTGGTGCGAGCGGCTCAGCCCCTTCCACTCCCCGCCGTCGCCCGTGGCCGTGCGCTCGCGCAGCGCGCTGTAGGCCTTCTCGCGGGTGGAGCCGGTGCCCTTCTTCTTGGGGCGCAGCTGCTCGGGCCGCCGGGTGATCTCCAGCCGCCGTCCGCCGACGGTGAGTTCGAGCGCCACCTCGGTGGGCAGGTCCGCGGCGGCGTGGTCGCTGCGCAGGCTCGGCCCGCTGCTCTGGCGGGCGCCGGGCACGCTGCCGTAGAGGGCGTAGCAGACCGCGTCGAGGACGGAGGTCTTGCCCGCACCGGTGGGGCCGTGCAGCAGGAACAGCCCGGCGTCCGACAGCGCGTCGAAGTCGACGTGCTGGGTACCGCCGAACGGCCCGAAGGCGGTGACGGTGAGCCGGTGCAGCCTCATCGGGCGGCCTCTTCGAGGGTCTCGTCCAGCCGGACGGAGTCGAGCGCGGCCGTGAGCACGGTCCGCTCGGCGTCGTCGGGTCCCAGTCCCCCGCGCACGTGGGCCACGAAGTCCTCCGCGATCTCCTGGTCGCTGCGGCCGCGCAGCCGCTGCGCGTAGGAGGCGAGCGAGTCCTCGGGGGCGTCCTCGGGGTCGAGGACGAGGCTGAGGACGTGGGGGAAGCGGTGCGCGAGACGGGCCATGGGTTCCTGGGGGCGCACGGGGTCGGTGAGGGTGGCCTCGACCCAGGCGTCCTCGTGCGCCGCGAGCGCCGGGTCGACGAGCAGCTCGTCGAGGCGGCCGCGGATCCGGGCCAGCGGGCGCGGCACCGGGCAGTCGACGCGGGTGCCGGTGACGGAGCCGGAGGCATCGAGGTCGATCAGCCACATGGTCTTGCGGTGGGCGGTCTCGGAGAAGGAGTAGGCGAGCGGCGAACCGGAGTAGCGCACGCGCTCGGTGAGGGTCTGGCAGCCGTGGAGGTGGCCGAGCGCCACGTAGTCGACGCCGTCGAAGACCTCGGGGGCCACGGCGGCGACACCGCCGACCGTGATGTCCCGCTCGCTGTCGCTGGGCGCGCCCCCGGCGACGAAGGCGTGCGCGAGCACGACGGACCGGGTCCCGGCGGGCCGGCCGGCCAGGTCGGCGCGCACCCGGTCCATGGCGGCGCCGAGCACGGCGGCGTGCCCGGCCTGGTCGGCGCCCAGCGCGTCCCGGACGAGGGCGGGTTCGAGGTAGGGCAGCCCGTAGAAGGCGACGTCGCCGTGGGCGTCGGCGAGGACGACGGGGGTGCCGCACCCGGCGGGGTCGGTGCGCAGGTGGATCCCGGCGCGGTCGATGAGCCCGGCGCCGACGCCGAGCCGACGGGCCGAGTCGTGGTTCCCGGAGATCATGACGGTGGGCACGCCGAGGTCCGCGAGCCGGTGCAGGGCCTCGTCGAACAGCTCGACGGCGGCGAGCGGCGGCACGGCACGGTCGTAGACGTCCCCGGCGACGAGCACGACGTCGGCCCGTTCGTCACGGGCGGTGCGCACGAGGTGGTCGATGAACTCCCGCTGGGCGTCCAGCAGGCCAATGCGGTGGAAGGATCGGCCCAGGTGCCAGTCCGAGGTGTGCAGAATCCTCAAGCCAGGGCTCCGACCTGCATGTTTTCTACTCCTCCGGACTCTCGGCCAGTACCGGCCCAGCACGGTACTCGATGTCGGCACCAGCTACATCGGCCCCGGACAGAACGCGGGCCGTCACCACACGCAGTGTGTCACCCGAGCCGGGCGTGAGGTGACCATAGGTGTCAGCCGTGATCCGGATCACCGCGCGCCTCTGGCCGGCGGGACGCCTCCGGCGATGGCGTCGCGTCCAGCACCTCACCACCGTGGTGGGCTCGCATCAGGCGGCCTCGGTGAGACAGCCACCTAGGGCGTCTCCGGCGGATCTTCGCGCCTCGTAAGGGGCGCGGGGAACTGCGCGACAAGCCCCCACCGGCCCGCAGCCGACGCGCCACCGCAGGGGTCCGGGGCGAAGCCCCGAGAACCTC
>NZ_JBSFWU010000137.1:0-15908 GCF_053594995.1 Streptomyces sp. NPDC002536 | reverse complement strand
TATCTTTTTTTTTTTTTTGTTTTATTTTTTTTATTTGTTGTTTTTTGGTTTTAGTGGGCGCGTACTGTGGGTGGTGCGTCTGACGGGCGGGCCCTTGGGGGGGCCCCCACGGCTCTACGCCACCTCGATGCCGAACTCCTGCACCAGCGCCTCCAGCCCTCCCGCGTACCCCTTCCCGCCCACGACGAAGTCCCAGTCGCCGCTCGCGCGCTTCCGGAAGGACCCGAGGACGAGCGCGGTCTCGCCGGCCCGGCCGTCGGACACCTCCAGCTGCCCGAGCTCGCTCCCGGCCGCGTCCGCGAGCCGGATCCGGGCGTCGGTGAAGCCGGAGAGATCGGCGTCCGGGTTCACGGCCGGGTCTATGGCGGCCGCGAGCACCAGCCGGTCCGCCCGCGCGGGCAGCGCCTCGAAGGCCACGCGCAGGGCGGCCTTGTCCGCGGCGGAGGGGGCGGCGGCGCGGACGGCGCCGTCGGGTGTGCGGGGATTGTTGTAGAAGACGAAGTGATCGTCGCTGAGGACCCGGTCGCCGGCGCAGACGAGGGCGCACACGTCGAGGGCGACGCGGCCGGACCAGGACATGCCGAGGATGTTGTGGCCGCCGGACGCCTCGGGCCCGTCGGGAGCCGGTCCGGGCGCGCTGCTCCCGGGGCCCAGCCGCCCCCGCAGGCCGTGCTCCTGCAGCAGCCCCACGAGCTCCTCGCCGGAGACCAGCGTGAGCGGCTTCCCGTTGGCGAAGGCGTACGACCCGGGCCCGAACCCGGAGGTGGTGACGAGCACGCCCTTGTTGGCGCCGGCGCCCTGCACGGTCCCGAAGAGATCGCGGACGGCGGTCGGCGGCACGGTCTTCCGGTACCGCTTGACCTGCACGATGATCCGCCCGCCGCTGATCGGGTCGGGGTCGAGGGCCTCGACGTCGACGCCGCCGTCGTTCGACCGCTGGGTCATCACGGCCTGCATGCCGCGGGCCCGGAAGAGCTCGGCGACGAGCGCCTCGAACGCGATGGGGTCCATCTCGAAGAGGTCCGGGTCGTCGTCCCCGCCGTGCGACACCACCCCGCGGCCCACGTCGCCGGGCTGCCGCGCGGGCCGCACCGCGGCCAACTGGTCCGGCCGGGCGGACAGTTGTCCGCCGAGCCCCTCGACGAGACAGTCGACGGCACTGACCTGCGCCAGCCGCAGCCCCGAGAAGACCGGCCGGGCGGCGGACACGGACGCGAGCACGATCTGCGCACGCTGCCCGGTGACCGGATCGTGGTCGTCGACGAACCCGTTGAGGACGACGGACTCCAGCATCCCGAACTCGTCGGCGGCGAACAGCTCGTGCACGGCGAGCAGCACGCACTGCGCGAGCAGGTCCCGGTGGATCGCACGGCGCTGGGTGACGGGCCGGGCGGTCTCCTTCTCCTCGTCGGCGGTGGCCATGTAGCGCACGGACTTCACGGCCGGCACGACGCCCGGGCCGGGCAGCTCCCAGTCGACCACCAGCTGCCGGGGCCCGGGGTCGTAGGCGGCGGAGAGCCGGTGGGGGAAGTCGTCGGGCCGGGCGGAGGCGTAGAGGGCGGCCGAGAAGTACTCGACGACGGCGTCCGGGTCGTCCTGCCGCAGGGCGGCGACGAGCTCGCCGACCCCGGCGTTGTACTGCCGGATCTCCTGCAGCTGGGCACCGGCCCACTGCTCGTACTGCTGCCGGTAGGCGGCGAGTTGCTGCTGCCGCTGCGCCTCGGCGGCCTGCGCCGCCTGCCGGTCGCGCTCGTACTGGGCGCGGGTGCCGAACCCGCGGTACCGGTTGGGGTCGGGCATGGCCACGGGCTGCCCGAGGTGCCCGGGGGCGAAGGCGGGCACCTGCTCGGGACGGGCGAGGGCGGCGGTGCTGAAGGCGGGCGCCCGGCAGCCCGTGGCGAGGAGCGAGGCCAGCGCCTCGACCTGGGCGTCCAGCTCCTCGTTCCGCCGCCGGACCTCGGCCTCCCGGCTCTGCCGGTACGCCTGCCGCTGCTCCCGGTCCTGCCGGGCCCGCTCCCGCTCCAGGGACCGCTGCTGCCGCTCGGCCTCCCGCTGCGCCTGCACCGCGGCCCGCTGCCGCGCCTCCTGCTGCCGCTGCTGCTGCCGCTGGGCCTCGGCCCAGATCCCCATCAGCCCGTTGGAGCGCCGACTCATTGCGGACCCATCCCTCCCCCTTGACCAGCGGTTACGAGGCAATTTTAGGGGGTTGGTCCGAGGGCTGAGTCAGTGTCAGGACCCGGCGGTGGCGGGCACCGCCAAGGGCGCCGTGTTCGCGCCAACTTGGCAGTGGCGCCCGCTGCGACTGCCGTCCCGCGGGCTTCGGCTATAGCCTGCGCACCGCGCGCGCAGTACGGCTCCTGGTCCACTCCACGAAGAGAAGAGGACACATGAAGTCGCACTATCGCCTTCCCGGCATCCTGGCCGCCGCAGCAGCGCTCGTGCTCGGCGCCGTCGTGACCGGTACGACCCAGGCCTCCGCGGCGCCCCAGGGCCCGGAGCGCTCGTCCAGACCCGCGGGCGCGGTCGACTACGGCTGGATCCGCAACGCCAACAGCGGCCACTGCCTGGCCGTCCCGGGCGCGAGCACCCAGAACGGGATCGGTTTGATCCAGTGGGGCTGCGGCACCTGGCGCGACCACTTCTGGCAGTTCGAGTACGCCTTCAACAGCGGTGGGCGCAGCTACTTCCACATCCGCAACCTCAACAGCGGGCAGTGCCTGGCCGTGCCGGGCGCCAGCACCACGCCCGGCATCCAGGTCATCCAGTGGCCCTGCGGCGACTGGAAGGACCACTTCTGGGGCGTCGAGTACACCGGCAGGGGCATGCGGCTGGTGAACTGGAACAGCGGCCAGTGCCTGGCCGTTCCGGGCGCGAGCATGGCGCAGGGCGAGAAGATCATCCAGTGGCCGTGCGGTGACTGGCCGGACCACTTCTGGAACTTCTGATCCGGCACGTCCGGAACCGGGGCCGGGGACGGCAGCGCTGCCGCCCCCGGCACCTCGGATCACATCACCCGGATCGCGTCAGTTGACGCAGGGGATGCCGCCCTCCTTCACCGCATCACCCGCGAACTTGTCGTCCGAGGGCGACGAGCTCGCCGCATCGGACGGTGAATCCGACGGGCTCGGCGACGAGCTCGCGCCCGCCGACGTCCCCGTGAAGTCCTGCCC
Source organism: Streptomyces sp. NPDC002536 (assembly GCF_053594995.1). NCBI lineage: Bacteria > Bacillati > Actinomycetota > Actinomycetes > Kitasatosporales > Streptomycetaceae > Streptomyces > Streptomyces sp. NPDC002536. The sequence goes on along the minus strand of NZ_JBSFWU010000137.1, from coordinate 12,738 downwards.
CAGTGTCACCTGCACATGGCCCGCCGGAATCGTCGGGCTGGCCAGCGGGGCCGCCGTCACGCCGAGGCGCCCCGCGATCTGCTGGGCCGCGGCATCCGCGCCCTTGCCGTAGACGACGGTGGTGTGGGGCTGGGGCGCCGTGTTGGACGCACGGCCCTCCGTATAGCCCGCGTCCTTCAGGGCCTTGAGCTCCACGGCCGCCGCGCCCGTCCGGCCCGAGCCGTTCAGCACGTCGACGGTGCCGGGCGCGGGCTTCGCCGGGGCGGACGACCCGCCCGCGCTCGGCGAGGCCGACGACGTGCCGTGGCCGAACCGCTCCTGCACCAGTGCCCGGATCTTCTCCGGGTTCACCAGCTGCACGTCCTCGTGGTTGCGCGTGGCCGAGCCCTCCGTCGGCAGCGTGTTGAACTCGACCTTGCCGCCGGTCAGGTTGGTGGCCTGCTGGGCGAAGTCGATGACGTTCAGCTTGCTGTCGATGACCAGGTCCTTCTTCACCACGCCGAACAGACCCTGCAGCTTGCCCAGGCTGTCGAAGACGCCCTCGGACTTCAGCTTGTGGGTGACCGAGGAGAGGAACGCCTGCTGGCGGTGGGTGCGGTCCAGGTCGCCGCCGTCCAGGCCGTGCCGCTGGCGCACGAAGGCCAGCGCCTGCCGGGGGTTGACCTCCTGGAGGCCGGCGGGGAAGTCGGCGCCCGAATAGCGGTCCTTCACCGGGTGCTTGAGGCACACCTGGATGGGCTGGAGCACCTTGGCGATGTCGTAGAAGCCCAGCAGGTTGACCTCGGCGAAGTGGTCGATCGGCACGTCGAGGAAGTTCTGCACGGTCGCCAGCGTGGCCTCGCGGCCCGCCTCGCGGGCACCCGCCTCCAGGTCGGCGCCCTTCACACCCTGTTTGTAGAGCCGCTCCCGGGCACCCGTGTAGGCGTTGGAGTACGCCTCCTTGATCTTGTAGTGCCCCTGCGTCGAACCGTCGCCGTTGAACGTCTGGACGTAGTCGTCCCGGGGGATGGAGAACGCCTGGACCTTCCCGCCGTCGGCGGGGATGTGCATCAGGATCAGGGTGTTGGTGTTGTAGTAGCCGATGTCGCTCGACCCCGCGTGGAGTTCGTCCTGGACGAACTCCTTCGGCAGGTCGTTGCCGTTCATGTCCTTGCGCGAATCGAGGCCGATCAGCAGCAGGTTGACCGAGTTGTCGAGGTGCTTGCGGCCCACCTTGCCGAGCGCGTCGGAGGTGTTCAGGCCACTGGTGATCCAGTGGTACGCGGCCCAGGAGACCCCGCAGGTCGCCAGCACGGCGGCCGAGGTCAGGCCGGCCACGGTGCGTCCGACGATCACCCCGCGGGGGGTGCGCGGACCGCTGCCGCCCCGGCGGCGGGGCGTACGGCGGCTGCCGGGCCTGTTGCTGCTGGTGCGCCGCTCGGCGCCCGGTTTATCGCGCACGGTACGCACCGCTCTTCCTCGTCCCTCGGCCGGACGTCATGCCTCGCCTCACCTGCATCCACCGCACCGCCAGCACCAGCAACAGCGCGACCTCGGCCGCCGCCATCGCCGGGAAGGCGTCGATCGCCCAGTGGACGGCCCCGGTGGTGGCCCCCTTGGCCTGGGAGTCCTTCGGGCCCGCCGTCAGCTCGGCGGCCACGGTGACGAGCAGCACCACGGGGGGCGGCGCGTACGCGACCCACCAGGCACCCGCCCGCGAGCAGGTCCACGCCGCCAGGACCGCCCCGGCGACCGCCGTGAGCGCGAAGATCCAGCCCAGCGAGGAGGTGACCAGCTCGTCGGCGAAGGCTCCGATCACCGGCAGCACCAGAGCGACCAGTACCGCTCTGCGGGCCTGCGCCCGCGTTCTTCCGCTTCCGCTTCTTCCGCCGCGCGCCCCCGCCGCCCGGCCCCGAGGGGCCGGTACCCGGCGTGATCCTTGCGCGCGGGGACGGGAGGCGGCCGGGTCCGGCGAGGGCCTCGCCGCCCTGTTCGGAGCTGCGGCCCGCTGACCTGCCGTGGGCATTCCGGGTTGCATAGTTGCGCAATGTAGCAAGTGTTCCGGCTAGGCTGTGCGGGTGTCCGGGAGGAATCCCGTGAACGCAACCGCAGAAGGGGGAGGAGCCACGCCGATGGCGGCACCTGGGGAGCCTTCGGAGCAGGCGCTCAACGCCGCGGCCCTGAAGTTCGGTCTGCTGTCTTCTCCGCTGCGCCTGCACATCGTATGGGCACTGGCCCGCCGCGAGAGCGATGTCACACAACTGGCCCGCCGCGTGGGCGCCCGCCCCCAGGCCGTCAGCCAGCACCTGGCCCGGCTGAAACTCGCCGGTGCCGTGCGCTCCCGCAGCGAGGGCCGGCACCAGATCTACGCGGTGACGGATCCGCGGCTGGCGGTCGTGGTGGAGACGATGATGGGGCCGTCGCAGGCCGGCGGGCTGTCGGCCTGATCCGGTTCCGCCGGGGTCCGGCTGCGACGCGCAGTATGTGACGATCCATCAGAAATGCAAAGCGCCCCTCAGCCGGTCCCGGCTGGGGGGTACTTGTGCTGGTGCCCCCGGGCAGATTCGAACTGCCGACACCCGCTTTAGGAGAGCGGTGCTCTATCCCCTGAGCTACGGAGGCGGGGCAGCCGTCAGTGTAGCGGGTGGGCCGGGGCGGGCGGCAGGTCGGCAAGGTGGTGGATCGGCGGGCCTCAGTCCCACCGCTTCACCCGCACCCGCCACGTGCCGTCGCGCTCCTGGCGCAGGACGTCGATCGTGACGCCGGGTGCCGTGCAGCGCTGGCCCGCGCGGTAGGGGGCGTCCGAGAGAGAGGCGCTCACGTTGGGGTCCGTGGTGTAGCAGCCCGCGCTGCCGGGGGTGGCGTCGGAGGCGCGGACCGGGCCCGCGCCGGAGGGGAGGTCCGAGGCCACCGTGGTGACCAGGACGCCGGGGCGGCAGACCGTGTGGTCCAGGGGGCCGGGGGCGCGGGCCTCCAGGGTGATCGCGCGGGTGGGGGAGAGGGGGATCACGGCGAGCTTGGCGCCGCCGCGGCGGGAGGTCGGGGCGAGGGTGACGGTCCGGGTGCCCGGACGGTCGAGGCAGTGGACCTCGCGCGGGGCCAGCCAGCCCAGCTTCCACTTGTGCCAGGCGAGGAAGTCGTTGGAGGGGCCCCAGTCCTCGTCCATGGGGTCCCAGTGGCCCACGGGCGTGCGGACCGCCCGGCTGCGGCCGGCGGTGTAGAGGTCGGGGAGGCCGAAGCTGTGGGCGTTCTCGTGGGTGAGGACGCGGTACGGGCTGTCGCCGGTCTGCCGGCTCCAGATGAAGGAGACGTTGCGGAAAGGCGTGCCGTCGTAGGTCTCCAGGCCCGTGGCGGCGCCGGCGAAGGTCACCGAGCGGACGTCCTGCACGGCGGGCGGTCCGGCGTTGGGGGCCGCCAGGACGTTGATCAGGTCGTAGCGGGAGAAGTCGACCCGGTCGTCGACCGCCGCGAGGATCTCCTTGGAGATCGCGTGGTAGCCGTCGTCGTGGTTCGGGTCGAAGGCCGAGCCGCGGCTGATGCCGTACCAGCGGTACGGGTGCGCCATGCGGATCCAGTGCAGGAACGGGGTCGAGCGGTAGTCGAGGCGGCCGTACGAGCTGTGGCGGAAGTAGTCGGCGACGGCCGGGAAGAACTCCGCGTAGCGCTCCTTCGGGGTGATCCTGGCCCGGGCGTCGGGGAAGTCGATGAAGAGGGTGACCGCCCGCACCGTTCCGCTGGAGCGCGCGTAGCCGTACGGGGTGCGGGCGCCCTCGGAGACGTTCTGGGTGACCGTGCGGAGGGCGCAGGGGCCGGACGGGCGCCGGCCCCGGTCCGCCGCGGGGGTGCCCGCGGTGTCCGGCGTGTACGGATCCGCCTCGGACGGCACGGGGGACGTGAGCGCCAGCACCGTCACCGCCATGACCGCGACGACCAGGGTCTTCATGCTTTTCACCCTGTGCTGTGCCGGGCCGGACCGCTCCCCGGACTGCGGCAGACGCGTGACGGCGGTGGCCCGGAGCGTGGTGTGACACGGCTCACCCGGCCGTGCCGAAATATCCGGGGAGCCGCTCCCCGTTTAAGTGAGCGTCTCTGTCAAACGGGGAGCTCGTCCCCGGATCTTCATTCCACCCGAGGAGGAGCCGCCCGTGGCCGCCGTCCCGCAGCCCCGCCTTCGCGCCGATGCTCTTCGCAACCGCGAGCGGATCATTTCGGCCGCCCGTGAGGCGCTCGTCGAGCACGGCGCCGAATCCTCGCTCGACGAAATCGCTCGACGCGCCGGGGTCGGCAATGCCACGCTGTACCGGCACTTCGCGGACCGCCGCGAGCTGATCCATCACGTCACCCTCTCGGTCATGGCCCGTCTCGCGGACCGCGCCGAGACGGCACGAGCCGAGGAGCCCGATGCCTTCCTGGCGCTGAGGCGCTTCGTCCACGCCGCGGCGGACGAGCGGATCGGGGCGCTCTGCCCGCTGCTCGCCGAGGGCGTCGACAAGAGCCACGTCGAGCACATCGCGGCGCGCGAGCGGCTCGACCAGGGGATCGAGGCGCTCATGGCCGCAGCCCGCGAGGCCGGCCAGCTCCGCGCCGACATCTCCGTCGGCGATCTGATGGTGGCCATCACCCAGCTCACCAGGCCCCTGCCGGGGACCGGCTGCATGGACTTCGACCAGTTCGTGCACCGGCACCTGCAGATCTTCCTCGACGGGCTGATGGCCCCCGCCCGCTCCCGGCTTCCCGGTGCCGCCGTCACGTTGGAGGACCTGCGCCAGAAGTGAGGCCGCACGCCGGGCCGTTGCCCGGCCCGTTGTCAGTGCCTCGTGTCATCGTTCTCCAACAGCCCCGGTCCTTCGCAGATTTCGCACCCCGCCACGCCAGATAGGCCCCGCCATGTCACACACCGCCCCCCATGCCGATCCCCGGCGCTGGAAAGCGCTCGTCTTCATCGCCCTCGCCCAGCTGATGGTCGTCCTCGACGCCACCATCGTGAACATCGCCCTGCCCTCCGCCCAGACCGACCTCGGCATCTCGGACGGGAACCGGCAGTGGGTCATCACGGCCTACGCCCTCGCCTTCGGCGGGCTGCTGCTGTTCGGCGGCCGGGTGTCCGACATGTGGGGCCGCAAGCGCACGTTCGTCACCGGCCTCGTAGGCTTCGCCGCCGCCTCGGCGATCGGCGGCGCCGCGGTCAACACGTCCATGCTGATGGGCGCCCGCGCCCTGCAGGGCGTCTTCGGAGCACTGCTGGCGCCGGCCGCCCTGTCGCTGCTCGCCGTGATGTTCACCGAGGCCAAGGAACGTGCCAAGGCGTTCGGCATCTTCGGTGCCATCGCGGGTGGCGGCGGCGCCGTCGGCCTGATCCTCGGCGGCGTGTTCACCGAGTACCTGAACTGGCGTTGGACGTTCTTCGTGAACATCCCCTTCGCCATCGTCGCCGCGACCGGTGCGATAGCCGTCATCCGTGAGCCCGCGGGCAGCCGCAACTCCTCCCGCCTGGACGTCCCGGGCGTCATCCTGGCCACCCTCGGTCTCGTCTCGCTCGTGTACGGCTTCACCCGCGCGGAGACGGACGGCTGGACGGCCGGTGCCACGATCGGCTTCTTCATCGCTGCCGTCGTACTGCTGCTCGCCTTCGTGGTCGTGGAGTCGAAGGTGAAGGCGCCGCTGCTGCCGCTGCGCGTGGTCACCAACCGCAACCGCGGCGGCGTCTACGCCGCGCTCGGCCTCGCCGCCATCGGCATGTTCGGCCTGTTCCTCTTCCTGACCTACTACCTGCAGGTCACCCGGGGGTACAGCCCGGTCAAGACGGGTCTGTCCTTCCTCCCGATGATCGCCACGATGATCACCGGCTCGACCCAGGTCGGCGCCCGGCTGATGAACCGCGTGCCGCCGCGCTGGCTGATGGGCCCGGGCTTCCTGCTCGCCGCCCTCGGCATGGTGCTGCTCACCCGGATCGACCTCAACACCTCGTACACCACCGGCATCCTGCCCTCGCTGCTGCTGATGGGCCTCGGCATGGGCACGGCCTTCATGCCCGCCATGAGCCTCGCCACGATCGGCGTGCAGCCGCGGGACGCGGGTGTCGCCTCCGCGATGGTCAACACCTCGCAGCAGGTGGGCGGCGCGATCGGTACGGCCCTGCTGAACACGATCGCCGCCAGCGCGACCACCGACTACCTCAAGTCGCACATGACGCCCGCCGCCGCAGCTGACCCCAAGCTGCTGCAGTTCCAGTCGGCGGTGCACGGCTACACCACCGCCATCTGGTGGGCGGCCGGCATCCTCACGCTGTCCGCGCTGATCGCGCTGACCTTCGTCAACCACCGCCCGGGCGGCGACGGTTCCACCGCCGCGTCCGGCGGTGCGGGGGAGGCTGCGGCCGAGGATGCGGTTCCGGTGATGGCGCACTGACCGGTGCAGTGCTGCAGGCAAGGGCCCTTGCGGGAACTCCGGTTCCGGCAAGGGCCCTTGCCGTGCCGCACCACGGTGCCCCGTCAGGGGCGCGGGGAACTGCGCGACCAGCCCCCACCGGCCTGCAGTCGAGGCACCGTCCCGGGGACGTCGGCTGCGGGCGCGTCGGTGGTTGCTCGCGCAGTTCCCCGCGCCCCTGACGGGGCGCGCCCCTGCGGGGCGCAGGTCAGCGCAGCCAGGGCAGGTCCGCGCCCTCCGGCTCCAGGCCCGTCGCGATGATCCGGCACACCTCGTCGAACTGTCTGACCTGTTCCGGCGTGAGCCGGTCGAAGACCGCCCCGCGCACCGCGGCCACATGGCCCGGCGCCGAGCGGCTCAGCATCGTGTAGCCCGCATCCGTGAGGACTGCCAACTGCCCGCGCTTGTCGGACGGGCACTCCTCGCGGCGCACCCAGCCGTTCTTCTCCAGGCGGGCGACGGCGTGCGAGAGCCGGGAGCGGGTGATCTTGGCCTGCTGGGCGAGTTCGGTCATCCGCATCCGGCGGCGCGGGGCCTCGGAGAGCTGGACGAGCAGTCCGTAGTAGACGTGCGGCATCTCGGCGTCGCGCTGGAGCTGACGGTCGAGGTGGTCCTCCAGGAGCCGGGACGCGTGCATATAGGCACGCCAGGCGGACTGCTCGTCTTCGGTGAGCCAGCGCGGTTCCTCCGCGATGTCGTCCGATGCGGGTCGGTTGGTCATGGCATCCACTGTTCCACTTCCTGCACACCACCTTGTTTCTTGAACTTTCAATTAGTACGGGATAAGGTCTCCCATAGAGCTTGAGAATTCAAGTAGCAAGCCGGGAGTGTGTCATGTCAGCGACCTCCGGGCGGATGCCCGCCCTCTATCTCTCGCACGGCGCCCCGCCGCTGGCCGACGACGCCCTCTGGACCCGTCAGCTCGCGGACTGGTCCGCCGGGCTGCCCCGGCCCACCGCGATCCTGATGATCTCGGCGCACTGGGAGGAGGCCCCGCTCGCGCTGGGCGCGACCACGACGGTGCCGCTGGTGTACGACTTCTGGGGCTTCCCCGAGCGCTACTACCGGGTGCAGTACGCGGCCCCGGGCGCCCCCGCGCTGGCCGACCGGATCCGCAGGACGCTGCGCGGCGCCGGCACGCCCGTGCAGGACCTGCCGGACCGCGGACTGGACCACGGCGCGTACGTCCCGCTCGTCGAGATGTACCCCGACGCCGACATCCCCGTACTGCAGCTCTCGATGCCCACGCTCGACCCGCAGCGGCTGCTGCAACTGGGCCGCCGGCTCGCGCCGTTGCGCGACGAGGGCGTGCTGATCGTCGGCAGCGGCTTCTTCACCCACAACCTGGCCGCCTTGCGGCATGCCGGGCCGTTGCCGCCTGCGTGGTCGGCGGAGTTCGACGCGTGGGGGCGCGAGGCGTTGGAGGCGCAGGACGTGGATGCGCTGCTGGATTTTGCGCATGCCGCGCCCGGCGCGGGGCTTGCGCACCCGCGCACCGAGCACTTCGCCCCGCTCTTCGTCACGCTCGGCGCGGCCGAGGGTGAGCTGGGCAGCGGGCGGAGTGTGATCGACGGGTTCTGGGGCGGGCTCGCGAAGCGGTCCGTTCAGTTCGGGTGAGGCTTCGGGTGCGGGGCGCGTCGCCTCAGTGCTCGTGCAGGTAGAAGACGTAGTACGAGACCAGGCCCATCCCCAGCCCCATCAGGAGACCGATCTCCGACGCCCGGAGCGCGGTCGGCCCGGCCAGGCTGTAGAGGAAGCCCATGGAGATGCCGAAGAGCGCACCGAAGGCCGCGGCGCGCACCTCGGCGACCATCCGGTGCCGTTCGCGGATCAGGACGTGCCCGACGGCGATGGACACCAGCGCGGCGACGATGCCCACCAGCCACGCGTGCAGCGTGGAGCCGCCGTGCTGTGAGGAGATGAAGACGGCGTAGAGGCCCAGGGCGACGCCGCCGGTGACGGGGGCGGCCCATTCCCATCGGGCCGCGTGACCGGCCTCCGCGGTGCGGCGGGTCTGCGGAAGATGTGTGCGGCGGGCCACCGGGCCCGGGCCCTCGTGGGCGGCGTGTGCCGGCATGACGGGCTCCTCTCGCCGGATGTCACCAGCGCACACCCGTCCCGCGGGCCCGGCAAATCGATCACGGTGCGTCCGCCCGTCCGGGGGTGTTCCGGGCAACCGGCGGCCGGTGCACGGCGTCTACGGGGGCAGGAACCGGAGCCCGCCGAGGGCCGAGGGGCAGCGCCGCCCGCCGGTTCACCCCTGGCCGAGTCCCCGTCCGACCTGCGGTTTTCCCGCCTGTGACGCCCCGCGGGCCCCCTTGCGGCCGGACAGGGTACTGCATGATCACAAAAAAGAAGACGTCCCTGGGAATTCTGTCCTGATTCCAGCCGTTGTTTCCTTCGGACGGCCACCCGTCAGGGGCACCGTCTCCATCCCGCGACCCACTCATCGCAAGGGAGCACGCATGGCAACCCGTGCCGTCGCCCGTCGTAAGACCGCCTCTCCGGGGGCCGACGAGGCCAGCAGTGTTCGCGCCTCGGGCGGGGAGATCGCCGATCGCGACCTGGTCGGCATGTACCTCGACGAGATCGCGCGTACGCCCCTGCTCGACGCCGCCAAGGAGGTCGAGCTCTCGCAGACCATCGAAGCGGGCGTGTACGCCCAGCAGATACTCGACGGTCCGGAGGACGCCAAGGCCGCCGGCGCCTCGCGCGAGGAACTCGAGGCCATCGCCGCCGAGGGCGCCCGCGCCAAGGACGTCTTCATCAAGTCGAACCTCCGCCTGGTGGTCGCCGTGGCCCGGCGCTACCCGCGCAGCGGACTGCCCCTCCTCGACCTCATCCAGGAGGGCAACGCGGGCCTGGTGCGCGCCGTGGAGAAGTTCGACTACACCAAGGGCTTCAAGTTCTCCACGTATGCGACCTGGTGGATCCGCCAGGCCATCACCCGTTCCATAGCCGACCAGTCCCGGACGATCCGGCTCCCCGTCCACCTCGTCGAGGAGCTCGGCCGGATCCGCCGGGTGCAGCGCGAGTTCAACCGGGAGCACGGCCGCGACCCCGAGCACGGGGAGATCGCCGCCGAGCTGGACACCACGCCCGAGCGCGTCGGCGACGTCCTCGACTGGGCCCGCGACCCGGTCAGCCTGAACATGTCCGTGGACGACGAGGGCGAGACCCAGTTCGGCGACCTGCTGGAGGACACCTCCGCGGTCTCCCCGGAGCAGTCGGTGATCGCCCTGCTGCGCAGCGAGGAACTGGAGGGCCTGATCGGCCGTCTCGACCACCGCACCGCGTCGATCATCAAGGCGCGCTACGGCATCGACGACGGGCGTGAGCGGACGCTCACCGAGGTCGGGAAGCAGCACGGGCTCACGCGCGAGCGCATCCGGCAGATCGAGAAGCACGCGTTGCTGGAGCTGAAGAAGATGGCCCACGACACGGGGTTCGACGCAGCGGCCTGAACGGCATAGCCTGGAAGCAACCCCAAGGACGGGCCCCGGCGCCTCCCCCCCTGCGTCGGGGTCCTTTTCCGTCCCCGTACGGGCGCGGGCTACGCGCCTGCCGCCCGGCCCAGCCGGGCGCCCAGCTCCCGCAGGTGATCCACCAGGGCCGGCGGCTCGCTCACCTCGAACTCGCAGTCGATCAAGGCCAGTCGCATGGCGATCCACTCCAGCGAGTCGGACGTCTCGAACTCCAGCCGGCAGCTGTCCTCGCCCGTCGGCACCGGCGTGCCGACCGACTGCGGCATCCGGGCCGCCACGAACTCCGCCGGGGCGTGCAGGGCCGCCACGACCCGGTAGACCGGCTGGCTCCGCGACATCGAGCGGCTCATGAACTCGGCCGCGTCCGCCGCCGGCAGCTCCCGCGGGGCGAACCGCGCGCCCGTCGCGAAGGGCTCGCTGACCCGGTCCACCCGGAACGTGCGCCAGTCCTCGCGGTCGATGTCGTACGCGACCAGGTACCACCGGCGCCCCGTGCTCACCAGCCGGTGCGGCTCGACGAGCCGCTGCGTCTCGGTTCCGTCCCCCTTGCGGTAGGCGAACCGCAGCCGCTCGTGGCCCGTCGCGGCCGCCGCCATGACGGTCAGGGCCCGGGGGTCGATGGTCGCGCCGTCCCCCGCACCCCACACCAGCGGCACGGTGGCCGCCTGCAGCGTGGCGACCCGGTGCCGCAGCCGGGACGGCAGCACCTGCTCCAGCTTGGCCAGTGCCCGCACCGAGGCCTCCTCGATGCCGTCGACGGCGTGCCCGGCCCCGGCGCGCAGCCCGACCGCGATGGCCACCGCCTCCTCGTCGTCGAGGACGAGCGGCGGCATGGCGGCCCCGGCGGCCAGCCGGTACCCGCCGTCGGCGCCCATCGTCGCCTGGACGGGATAGCCGAGGTCGCGGAGGCGCTCGATGTCGCGCCGGATCGTGCGCGGGGTGACGCCCAGCCGCTCGGCGAGCTCGCGGCCAGGCCATTCGCGCGGGGTCTGGAGCAGCGAGAGCAGGGTCAGCAGCCGTGCCGGGGTGTCTGTCATGTCACTCAGCCTGCCAGCGAAGTAGGACACGAACTGACCTATACCCGGGTTAGGTTTTCGGTCACCCCCGGAAAATCAGCACGAAAGGCAACACGCGTGTCCGTCACCGCCACCGATCCGCCGGCCACCGAGGCCCCCGAGGCCGCGCACCGGGCCCCGGCCGACCGCCGCCGCTGGCTGGCGCTCGCGGTCGTGATGACCGCGTCCTTCATGGACCTGGTCGACGTCACCATCGTCAACATCGCCATGCCGAGCATCCAGAAGGACATCGGCGCCTCCTTCAGCATCCTGCAGTGGATCACCGAGGGCTACGCGCTCGCCTTCGCGGCCGGCCTGATCACCGGCGGCCGGCTCGGGGACATCTACGGCCGGCGGCGGATCTTCCTCCTCGGCATGTCCGGCTTCACGCTCGCCTCGATGCTGTGCGGCATAGCCGGCGACCCCCATCTCCTCGTCGCGGCACGGGTGTTCCAGGGCGCGACGGCGGCCCTGATGGTGCCGCAGGTGCTGGCCATCGTCCACGCCACCTTCCCCGCGCACGAACGCGGCAAGGTCTTCGGCATGTTCGGCGCCGTCGTCGGCCTGGGCGCCGTCTCCGGCCCGATCCTGGGCGCGCTGCTCACCCAGTGGAACCTCTTCGGCCTGGAGTGGCGGCCGATCTTCCTGGTCAACCTGCCCGTCGGCATCGCCGGTCTGCTGCTCGGCCGCCGCTACATCTCCGAGTCCCGGGCCCCGAAGGCGCTGCGGCTCGACCTGGTGGGCATGGTGCTGGCCACCGGCGGCCTGCTGATGCTGCTCTACCCCCTGACCCAGGGCCGCGAGCTGGGCTGGCCGCTGTGGGGCCACCTCTGCATGGCCGGCAGCGTCGTCGTCTTCGGCGCGTTCGTCGCCTACGAGCGCTACAAGGCCCGCAAGGACGGCTCCCCGCTCGTCGAGCTCTCGCTGTTCCGCGTCAAGAGCTTCGCCGCCGGCGTCGGCGTCGAGATCGCCTTCGGCGTGGCCTGCGGGATCTTCTTCCTGATCTGGACGCTGTACATGCAGATCGGGCTGGGCTGGAGCCCGCTGCGCGCGGGTCTGACCGGCATCCCCTTCTCGCTGGCGGTGTCCGTCGCGGCCGGCATGTCCGTCCAGAAGCTCGTGCCGCGCTTCGGCCGCAAGGTGCTGCAGACCGGTGCGCTCGCCATGGCGGCCGGCGTCCTCCTCTACATCTGGGAGGCCGGCCACTACGGGACGGGCATCAAGCCATGGCAGATGGCCGCGCCGCTGATCGTCATGGGCCTGGGCATGGGCCTCGTCGTCGCCCCGCTCACCGAGGCGGTCCTCTCCGAGGTGCCGCGCGAGCACTCCGGTTCGGCGTCCGGACTCATCAACACGACGCAGCAGCTGGGCAATGCGGTGGGGCTGGGCCTGGTGTCGGTGGTGTTCTTCAACGTGCTGGATGCCCAGAAGCTGGCTTCTGGGCATGCGGGGGAGGCGTTTGCCGCTGCGTTCCGGCACGGCATGTGGTGGGTTGCCGGCGTGCTGGGTGTGGTCCTGGTGCTGATGTTCGCGCTGCCGAAGCGCTCCGCGGGGGCGGTCGCCGAGTAGGTCGGGTGCGGGTCCGTCGTGGCTGATCGCGCAGTTCCCCGCGCCCCTTTCGGGGCGGTGCCCCTGGTCGGTCGGGTGCGGGCGGTCCGTGGTTGCTCGCGCAGTTCCCCGCGCCCCCAGTAGTTCCGTGACCGGCGCGTGAAGATGCTCACCCTCACCGCAGCCGGCCGCAGGCTGCGGGGCAAGGTGGTCCGCATCATGGACGAGGCGCCGGGCCTGGAGCT
>NZ_JBSFWU010000136.1:0-15970 GCF_053594995.1 Streptomyces sp. NPDC002536 | reverse complement strand
CGCCCTATCCTCCTTCACGTCCCCAGAGACGTTCAGGAGGCGCAGCGATGCGCGACCAGCCACGACGCGCCCGCAGCCGAAGTCCCGGGGCTTCGCCCCGGCCCCCGAGAGGGTTGACTGCGGACCGTCGTGGTTGCTCGCGCAGTTCCCCGCGCCCCTTACGGGGCGCGGTACGGGTATGCGCGGTGTGCGGTCAGCGGCGCAGCCTGCCGCTGCCCAGGCCCGCCAGCGCCAGAGCGGTCAGGCAGGCCAGGGCTCCGACGATGACGTTGCTGACGACGGCACGGGCGGCGAACGCGTGGCCCGCCACCACGAAGGGAGCGACGATCGCCCATACGCCGATGCCCAGCGCGGCCCAGCTCATGGAGTGCGTGCGTTCGTACGCGGGGCCGATGCCTACCAGGCAGGCAAAGGCGACACCGGTGATCAGGTTGGTGATGGTCAGGGTGGAGGAGGCGTTGAAGCCCACAATCCACGGTGAAGCGGCCAGATAGACACCACAGAGGACGGCCAGGGCCTCGACGGCCTGAGCGGCGGGGGTCCCCGTCGTCTCCTCGGAGTGGGCGCGGAGCGCCATGATGTCCGGGTGCTGGTCGATCCGGGGCGACGTAGGGGCGGTCACATCGGCCACCTTCTTTCGCTGTCAATTCGGACCTGCCTGCATTTTAACCCAATTCCCCCTGAATTCACCCGAATGGGGGTGTGGAATCCGGGTGGGACCGGGCCAACGCTCATGGGACGTTCGCCGGGCGGAAAGATCCACGTGGTCCGCGCCACGCGCGCGGGGCCGACAACAGCCGTATGCGGGTCGCCATCGTCACCGAATCGTTTCCGCCCGACGTCAACGGGGTCGCCCACTGCGCCTGGCAGACCGCCCGGCACCTGCGGCGCCGCGGGCACGATCCGCTCGTCGTGACCCCGGCCGGCCCCGCTCCGTCCGGGGACGGCGGCGACGCGGACCGCGCACCCTGCCCGGTCGTCCGGGTGCCCTCGCTGCCGCTGCCCGGCTATCCGCAGGTCCGCGTCGCCCTGCCGGGCCGCCGCCTGTCCGGCGTGCTGGCCGCGCACCGCCCCGACGTCGTCCACCTCGCGAGCCCCTTCGTCCTCGGGGCGCGCGGCATGGCGGCCGCCGCCCGGCTCGGCGTGCCGGCCGTCGCCGTCTACCAGACCGACCTCGGCGGCTACGCCCGCACCTACCTGGGCACCGGCGAAGGCGTCGCCTGGCGCCGCATCAGGGCCGTGCACCGCGCCGCCGACCGCACCCTCGCGCCCTCCACCGCCGCCGCCCGCGACCTGATCGGCCACGGCGTTCCGCGGGTGTGGCTGTGGCCGCGCGGCGTGGACTCCGAACGCTTCCACCCCGCGCACCGCGACCTGGAGCTGCGGCGCGCCCTCGCCCCCGGCGGGGAGCTGATCGTCGGCTACGTGGGCCGCCTCGCGCCCGAGAAACGGGTGGAGTTGCTCGCCCCGGTCTGCGCGCTGCCGGGCGTGCGCCTGGTCGTCGTCGGGGACGGTCCGCACGCGGCCCGGCTGCGGGCCGCCCTGCCGGGTGCGCGCTTCCTCGGCACGCGCACCGGCCGCGAACTCGCCCGCATCTTCGCCTCGCTCGACGTCTTCGTCCACCCGGGCCCGCAGGAGACGTTCTGCCAGACCGTCCAGGAGGCGCAGGCCAGCGGCGTCCCCGTGGTCGCTCCCGCGGCCGGCGGCCCCCTGGACCTGGTCGAGCACCTGCGCACCGGGCTCCTGGTCCGCCCGCACGACGCGGAGGCGCTGTGCGAGGCGGTCCTCACCCTGGAGTCCGGTCGGCGCCGCCGCGCGGAGTACGGGCTCGCCGGCCGCCGCTCGGTGCTGGGCCGCACCTGGACGGTGGTGGGGGACCTGCTGCTGCGGCACTACGCGGACGTACTGGCAGAGCGGGCCGGCCGGCCGGCGGCGGAGCGGGCGGGGTAACGGTGCGCCCCGTAAGGGGCGCGGGGCTGTTCCCATATGCGGCTCCGCCGCGTGGGCGCGACTGGGCGCCCCGTAAGGGGCGCGGGGAACTGCGCGACAAGCCCCCACCGGCCCGCAGCTGACGCACCACCCCAGGGGTCCGGGGCGAAGCCCCTGGGGGAACCTCGACTGCAGGCGCGTCGTGCTTGCTCGCGCAGTTCCCCGCGCCCCTTCGGGGCGCGCCCCTGACGGGGCGCAGTCCCACAATGGCCCCATGACAGAACGCTGGGAGTTCTGGATCGACCGCGGCGGCACCTTCACGGACGTGGTGGCCCGGCGCCCCGACGGCCGGCTCGTCACTCGCAAACTGCTCTCCCACGACCCCGCCCGTTATCGCGACGCGGCCGTGGCGGGCATCCGGCAGACCCTGGGGCTGGGCCCGGACGACCCCGTCCCCGCCGAGCGGATCGCGGTCGTCAAGATGGGCACCACCGTCGCCACCAACGCCCTGCTGGAGCGCACGGGCACCCCCACCGTGCTGGTCGTCACCGAGGGCTTCCGCGACGCGCTGCGCATCGCCTACCAGAACCGCCCGCGCCTGTTCGACCGTCGCATCGTGCTGCCCGAGGCGCTCTACGACCGGGTCGTGGAGATCCCCGAACGGGTCGGCGCGCACGGCGAAGTGGTCCGTCCGCTCGACCTGGACGCCGCCGCCGACGCCCTCCGCGCGGCCCGCCGCGACGGCTTCGCGAGCGCCGCCGTCGTCCTGCTCCACGGCTACCGGTACCCCGCGCACGAGCAGCAGGTCGCCGCGGCGGCCCGTGCGGCCGGCTTCTCCCAGGTGAGCTGTTCGCACGAGGTCAGCCCGCTGATGAAGCTCGTCCCGCGCGGCGACACCACCGTCGTCGACGCCTACCTCTCGCCGATCCTGCGCCGCTACGTCGACGACGTGGCCCGCGAACTGCCGGGCGTACGGCTGCTGTTCATGCAGTCGAACGGCGGGCTGCGCGAGGCGCTGCACTTCCGCGGCAAGGACGCCGTGCTGTCCGGTCCCGCGGGCGGCGTGGTCGGCATGGCCCGCACCTCCGGCGAGGCCGGGTACGGCCGGGTCATCGGCTTCGACATGGGCGGCACGTCGACCGATGTCTCGCACTACGCGGGCGAGTTCGAGCGGGTCTTCGGCACCGAGGTCGCCGGCGTGCGCATGCGCGCACCCATGATGAACATCCACACCGTCGCGGCCGGCGGCGGATCGCTGCTGCACTTCGACGGGCGGCGCTACCGCGTCGGCCCGGACTCCGCCGGTGCCGACCCCGGCCCCGCCTGCTACCGGCGCGGCGGTCCGCTCACCCTCACCGATGCCAACGTGATGCTCGGCCGCATCCAGCCCGGCCGCTTCCCGGCCGTCTTCGGCCCGCGCGGCGACCGGCCGATCGACGCCGACGTGGTCCGTACGCACTTCGCACGGCTCGCCCGGGAGATCACCGACGCGACCGGCGACCGGCGCGGACCCGAGGAGGTCGCGGCGGGCTTCCTCGACATCGCCGTCCTCAACATGGCCAACGCCGTCAAGAAGATCTCCGTGCAGCGCGGCCGCGACATCACCCGCTACGCGCTCACCGGCTTCGGCGGCGCGGGCGGCCAGCACGTCTGCGCCGTCGCGGACGCGCTCGGCATCGGCACCGTGATCGTGCCGCCCCTGGCGGGCGTGCTCTCCGCCTACGGCATCGGCGTCGCCGACGCCACCGCCCTGCGCGAACAGGCCCTGGAGACCGGGCTGGACGAGCAGGCGATGCCGCAGGTGCACGAGGCCTGCGACCGGCTCGCGCAGCGCACCCGCGCCGAACTCCGCGCGGACGGCGTCCCGGAGGACACCGTCACCACCACCGCCCGCGTGCACCTGCGCTACGCGGGCACCGACTCCGCCCTCCCCGTGGCCCTGGACTCCGCCGCCGCGATGAGCGCCGAGTTCGTCCGCGCCCACCGCGCCCGCTACGCCTTCACCATGGACAAGCCCCTGGTCGTCGAGGCCGTCTCGGTCGAGGCGGTCGGCGCATCCGGCGGGGCCTCCGGATACACGGCCGAGCCACCGGAGGAACAAGAGGCGCAGGAGGAGACCGTCCGGATGTTCACCGGCGGCGCCTGGCAGGAGACCCGGCTCCGGCAGCGCACCGCCCTGCGCCCCGGGGACGTCCTCACCGGTCCCGCCATCGTCGCGGAGGCCGACGCCACCACCGTCGTCGACCCCGGCTGGCAGGCGGAGGCGGGCGGCAAGGGCCACCTGCTGCTCACCCGCGTCCGCCCCCGGCCCCGCACGGCCGCCGTCGGCACGGACGTGGACCCGGTGATGCTGGAGGTCTTCAACAGCCTCTTCATGGCCATCGCCGAACAGATGGGCCTGCGCCTGGAGAACACCGCGCACTCCGTCAACATCAAGGAACGCCTGGACTTCTCCTGCGCCCTCTTCGACGCCGACGGCAACCTGATCGCCAACGCCCCGCACATCCCCGTGCACCTCGGCTCGATGGGGGAGTCCATCAAGGAGGTGCTGCGACGCAACGGCGACGCGATGCGGCCGGGGGACGTGTACGCCGTCAACGACCCGTACCACGGCGGCACGCACCTGCCGGACATCACGGTCGTCACGCCCGTCTTCACCGAGGACGGCCAGGAGTTGCTCTTCCTGGTCGCCTCGCGCGGCCACCACGCCGAGATCGGCGGCATCACCCCCGGCTCCATGCCCGCCTTCAGCCGCACGATCCACGAGGAGGGCGTCCTCTTCGACAACTGGCTCCTCGTCCGCGACGGCCGGCTGCGCGAGCAGGAGACGCGCGAGCTGCTCACCTCCGGGCCGTACCCCTCGCGCGCCCCCGACGTCAACCTCGCCGACCTGCGCGCCCAGATCGCCGCCAACGAGAAGGGCATCCACGAACTGCGCCGCATGACCGAGGAGTTCGGCCGGGACGTCGTCCGGGCCTACATGGGGCACGTGCAGGACAACGCTGAGGAATCCGTGCGCCGCATCGTCGCCGGGCTGCGCGACGGATCCCACCGCTACGAGACCGACAGCGGCGCGGTCGTCCAGGTGGCCGTCCGCGTGGACCGCGCCGCCCGCAGCGCCGTCCTCGACTTCGACGGCACCTCGCCCCAGCAGCCCGGCAACGCCAACGCGCCCAGCTCCGTGGTCAAGGCGGCCGTGCTGTACGTCTTCCGCACGCTGGTCGCCGAGGACATCCCGCTCAACAGCGGCTGCCTGAAGCCCCTCGACATCCGCATCCCCGAAGGGTCCATGCTGGCCCCGGAATTCCCCGCGGCCACCGTCGCCGGGAACGTCGAGACCTCGCAGGCCGTCACCGGCGCCCTCTACGCGGCCCTCGGGATCCAGGCCGAGGGCTCCGGCACCATGAACAACGTCACCTTCGGCAACGAGCGCACCCAGTACTACGAGACCGTGGCCAGCGGCTCGGGCGCAGGGGACGGTTTCGACGGGGCGGACGCCGTGCAGACCCACATGACCAACTCACGCCTGACCGACCCCGAGGTCCTCGAATGGCGTTACCCCGTGCGCGTGGAGAGCTTCGCGGTGCGCCGGGGCAGCGGCGGGCGCGGCCGGTGGACGGGCGGATGCGGCGTGGTGCGCCGCATCCGCTTCCTGGAGCCCATGACGGCCGCCCTGCTCACCGGACACCGCCGGGTGCCCCCGTACGGCATGGCCGGCGGGGAGCCCGGAGCCCTCGGCGTCAACCTCGTCGAGCGCGCCGGCGGTTCCGTCGAGCGGCTGGCCGGCTGTGCCGTGGTGGAGGCCGGCGCGGGCGACGTCCTGGAGGTGCGCACGCCCGGAGGCGGCGGCTACGGGGCGCCGCCGTAAGGGGCGCGGGGCTGTGTCGATGTGCGGCTCCGCCGCGTGGGCGCGACCGGGCGCCACGTCAGGGGCGCGGGGAACTGCGCGACCAGCCCCCGCCGGCCCGCAGCCGGACGCACCACCCCAGAGGTTCGGGGCGCAGCCCCGAGTGCCTCGACTGCGGGCGCGTCGTAGCTGAGCGCGCAGTTCCCCGCGCCCCTTCGGGGCGCAGGCCCACGCGGCGGAGCCGCGCCCTTTACGGGGCGCCCCCCCCTAGCGGAACCGCGGTCTTCGCAGCACGAAGCGGACCGGCGTGCCGGGCACCGCCTGCGCCGCCGCGGCCAGGAACGCCTCGGGCACGACGCCCACCACGGGATAGCCGCCCGTGGTGGGGTGGTCGGCGAGGAAGACCACGGGACGGCCGTCGGGCGGCACCTGGACCGCGCCCAGGACCATGCCCTCGCTGGGCAGTTCGCCGTCCTGCGCCCGCTCCAGGGACGGGCCCTCCGTGCGCAGGCCGATCCGGTTGCCCGCGGACGACACCCGGAAGCCGCCGGCCGCCAGGGTCCGCAGCGCCCCGGCGGTGAACCAGTCGTCGCGCGGCCCGAGCACGACCGGCAGCACCAACTCCCGTACGGGGCCGGGGTGCGGCACCGCGTCCGCGCCCGCCGGCGGCCCGCACGGGGCGCCGAGCGGCAGCACGGCGCCGTCGGCCAGCGGGGCGGGCCCCAGGCCGGAGAGCACGTCCGTCGAGCGGCTGTCCAGGACGGGCGGGACGGCCAGCCCCCCGGAGAAGGCCAGATAGCTCCGTACGCCGTGCACGGCCGGACCGGCCTCCAGCATCGCCCCCGCCGGGACCCGGACGGCCGCGCCCCACGCGGCGGGACGCCCGTCCACGGTCACCGCGCACGGCGCGCCCGTCACCGCCGCCGTCACCGCCCGGCGGACGCGGACGGCACAGCCGGTCAGGGTCGTCTCCAGGGTCGCGGCCCCGCCGGGGTTGCCGACGAGGCGGTTCGCCAGCCGGTGGGCGGGCTGGTCGAGGGCGCCGGAGCGGGGCACCCCCAGGTGGGCGTGGCCGGTGCGGCCCAGGTCCTGCACGGTGGTCAGCGCTCCGGCGCGGACGACCGCGACCGTCCGTTCCGTCATGCGCGGCCCTCCGGTACGAAGCGGACCCGGGTGCCGGGCGAGAACAGCGCCGCCGGGGTGCGCGCCGTGTCCCACAGCGTGGCGTCGGTGGTGCCGATGAGCTGCCAGCCGCCGGGGGAGGAGCGCGGGTACACGCTCGTGTACCGCCCGGCGAGGGCCACCGAGCCGGCGGGGACCTTCGTGCGGGGCGTGGCCCGGCGCGGCACGTGGTAGCGGTCGGGCAGCCCGGTGAGGTAGCCGAACCCCGGGGCGAAACCGCAGAAGGCGACGCGGAATTCGGTCTCCGCGTGGAGGGCGGCCGCCTCGCGCGGCGTGACGCCCCACTGCTCGGCGACGTCGGCCAGGTCGGGTCCGTCGTAGCGGACCGGGATCTCGACGGCCCGCTGTACGCCGCGGGCCGGCGGGGGTATCACCCAGGAGGCCAGCTCCTCGGCGAACGCCCCGGGTTCGGCCAGGCCGTCGACCAGCACGGTGCGGTCGGCCGGCACGATCTCCTGCACCGTGGGCAGCTCGCCGGCCGCGGCCCTGCGCAGC
The DNA here is from genome assembly GCF_053594995.1 of Streptomyces sp. NPDC002536. NCBI lineage: Bacteria > Bacillati > Actinomycetota > Actinomycetes > Kitasatosporales > Streptomycetaceae > Streptomyces > Streptomyces sp. NPDC002536. The sequence continues at coordinate 8,517 of NZ_JBSFWU010000136.1, read as the reverse complement.
AGCTCGGCGTGGAGCGCCTCGGCCTCCTCGCTGCTGCCGAGCTCGACCAGCAGTCCGTGGTCCCCGGCGGGCAGGGCCCTCATGCGAAGGCCTCCAGCCGCACGCCCGCGGCCTCCAGTTCGTCGCGCACCCGGCGGGCGAGGGCGGCGGCCCCGGGGGTGTCGCCGTGCACGCACAGCGAGCGGACGCGGACGGGGACCCGCTCGCCGCCGATCGCGGTCACCGCCCGGTCCCGGGCGAGGCCGAGCGAGCGCTGCACCACGGCGTCGGGGTCGGTGACGACGGCGCCCGGCTCGTGGCGGGGGACGAGCGTGCCCGCCGCGGTGTACGCGCGGTCGGCGAACGCCTCGGCGACGACGGGCAGTCCGGCCCGCTGCGCGGCCTCGTGCAGCCGGGAGCCGGGAAGGCCGAGCACGGGCAGCACCTCGCCCGCGAGCCGTATGCCCTCGACCACGGCCGCGGCCTGCTCCGCGTCGTGCACGCTGCGGTTGTACAGCGCGCCGTGCGGTTTGACGTACGCGACGCGGGCGCCGGCCGCCCGCGCGAAGATCTCCAACGCGCCGATCTGGTAGGCGATCTCGTCGGCCAGCTCCTGCGGCGGCACGTCCATCGCCCGGCGGCCGAAGCCCGCCAGGTCGCGGTAGGAGACCTGGGCGCCGATGCCGACGCCGCGCTCGGCCGCCGTCCCGCACACCCGGCGCATGGTCGAGGGGTCGCCGCCGTGGAACCCGCAGGCCACGTTGGCGCTGGTGACCACGGACAGCAGGGCGTCGTCGTCGGTGAGGCGCCAGCGCCCGAAGCCCTCGCCGAGGTCGGCGTTGAGGTCGAGGACGACGGTCTCCGTCGCTGCTGCGGTCCCGGGGGTCATCGGTGGGTCTCCTTCATGGCGCCCAGGATCAGCTCCCGGGCGTCGTCCAGATAGGCGGTCAATCCGGCCTCGGCGCGGGCGTGTTCCCCGCTCTCCAACAGCTTGGCGAGGGCGCGGTTGCGGGCCACGAAGGGTTCGTGGAAGCGGCGCGGCGAGGGCATCTCGTGGAAGGCCAGGCGCAGTTCGGCCAGCAGGCGGTCCATGGCCGCGTCGATGCGCGGGCTCTGCGCCAGCGCGGCGAGCGCGCGGTGGAAGTGCAGGTCGGCCGAGCCCACTTGCTGCCATTCGCCCGCGGCGGCGGCGCGCTCGGCCTCGGCGACCGTGGCGGAGAGGGTCTCGTGCAGCGTCCGGGGGGCATCCGCCGCGGCCCGCACGCCCGCGGTCTCCAGGGCGGCGCGCATCCGGTAGATGTCGGTGACGTCCGCGGGCTCCAGCACCCGTACGAAGACACCGCGGTTGAGCAGGTGGACGACCAGGCTGTCGTGGATGAGCAGACGGAAGGCCTCGCGCAGGGTGTTGCGCGAGACTTCGTGCTCTCTGCCGAGGGCCTCCTCCGACAGCCGGTGACCCGGCGGCAGTTCGCCGCTCTCGATACGGGCACGCAGTGCTGCGGCGACTCGCTGTGCGGTGGACAGGGCCATGGCCTCTCCCACGGGTCTCGGCGGAGTGGCTGCTTCAGCTGTTCCTGACGCTCCAGCTGTCTCAGCCTTCGACGGTTTCAGCATTGCCTGTTGAGGATTGTTCAACAATATCCTAGCCTCCTCGCCAACCGCCTCACCTCGTCGAGTGAGGTCCGAGAATGCGGAAGGCAGGACGCATGCTCGTACTTCTGGGCGTCCTCGTGGTCGTGGCCGGATTCGCCACGAGGCGCAACCCCTTGCTGGTGGTGGGTGTTGCGGGCATCACCACCGGACTGCTCGGCGGCCTGTCGCCACGGGAGGTGCTCGCCGCCTTCGGCACCGGCTTCGCCTCCAGCCGCTCGGTGACGATCTTCGCCATCACGCTCCCCGTCATCGGCCTCCTGGAACGGCACGGACTCCAGGAACAGGCACGGCACTTGATAGCACGGTTCGCCGGCCTCACCGCCGGCCGCTTCCTCGCCCTCTACCTCCTCCTGCGCCAGCTCACCGCAGCCCTCGGGCTCAACAGCGTCTTCGGTCAGGCCCAGACGGTACGCCCGCTCGCCGCGCCGATGGCCGAAGGCGCGGCCGAACGCAGCCACGGCCAACTCCCCGACCAGGTGCGGGAGAAGGTGCGCTCCTACGCGGCGAGCGCCGACAACGTCGGGCTCTTCTTCGGCGAGGACGTCTTCCTCGCCGTCGGCTCCATCCTGCTCATCACCGGCTTCGTCAACACCACGTACCACACACACCTGGAACCGCTGGACCTCGCGCTGTGGGCCGTCCCGACCGCGCTGTGCGCCCTGTTGGTGCACGGCTGGCGGCTGTTGCGGCTGGACCGCACGCTGGAGCACGCGCGCGTGGCGGGGACGGCCGCGAAGGAGGCGGGCAAGTGATCAAGGCCGAGTGGTTCTTCTGGCTCGTCGGCGGTGTCCTCCTGGCCATGGCCGCCCAGATGCTCGCCGACCGCACCAACCCCAGGCGCTACGGCACGGCCGCTTTCTGGGGCCTGCTCGGCGCGGGCTTCGTCTACAGCACGTGGGTGGCGCACAAGACGGCCCCCGCCGAGCCGCTCGGCGCCGCCGTCCTCGTCATGATCTGCCTCGCCGGCTTCGGCTTCACCGGCCGCGGCACGGCCCGCACGGCCACGCCCGCACAGCGGGCCGCCGACGCGACACGCTTCGGCAACCGCCTCTTCGTGCCCGCACTCACCATCCCCGCCGTCGCCCTGATCTGCGCGGTGGGCGTCAAGCGGCTGCACGCCGGCGGCGAACCGGTGCTGGAGAAAGGCAGCGAGACCATCCTGGGCCTGGGCATCGGCGCCGTCGCCGCCCTCGCCGTCGCCATGGTGATGCTGCGCGAGAAGCGGATCACGGTTCCGCTGCACGAGGGCCGTTCCATCCTGGAGAAGGCCGGCTGGGTCCTGCTGCTGCCGCAGCTGCTCGCCACGCTCGGCGCCATCTTCTCCGTCGCCGGGGTCGGCGACCAGGTCCGCCGGATCACCACCGCGGTACTGCCCGACGGCTCGGTCTTCCTGGCGGTCGTCGTCTACTGCGTGGGAATGTTCCTCTTCACCGTCGTCATGGGAAACGGCTTCGCGGCCTTCCCCGTGATGACCGCCGCGGTCGGCTGGCCGGTCCTCGTCCAACAGGCCCACGGCAGCGCCCCGGGCGTCATGGCCGTCGGCATGCTGGCCGGCTTCTGCGGCACGCTCGTGACGCCGATGGCCGCCAACTACAACATGGTTCCGGCCGCGCTGCTGGAGCTCACGGACCAGTACGGACCCATCAAGGCACAGCTGCCCACGGCGTTTGTCCTGCTTGCTTGCAATATCGGCATCATGTCCGTCTTTGCCGTCTGACCGCTGATCCGACGGTGCCGTTTCGTCCGTTGTCAGGGTGAGCGCCTACGCTGTGCGACGTGACTTCTCCAGCCCCGGCGGCCGTTCCGCCCCAGCTCAACGGGCCCTCGCGCCCTGCCCCGGGCCCGGCCGCCGACGAGGGCCTGGCCCGCAGGCTGCGTGCGCTCGCCTGCACGGCGCCGCTGCACGACCTGGACGCACGCAAGGCCAACCTCGTGGGCGAGTACGGCGTCTACGCCATGGCCGAGGTGGCGCTCGCCGCCATCGACCTCGTCACGCTGAACATGGACTTCGACACCGGCGCCGACCACGAGCAGATAGTGGCCCGCCTGCTGCCGCGCGTCGCGGCCCAGGCCCCCGAGCGCCCGCACGCCGAGCACGAGCGCGTGAGCCGCTGGGTCCTGGAGAACCTCATCAACGTCGGCAGCGTGGACCGCGGCTTCCGCGCCGTCTACGGCACCTTCGGCGCGGACGGCGTCTACGTCCGCCGGGACTACGACTTCAAGCTCATCGAGGAGGTCCCGGGCCCCGGCGGCACGGTCTTCCTGCGCACCACCGACGAAGCCGTCAACGTCCTCGTCGGCGCCCTCGACACGGACGTCACCAGCGCCCAGATCGCCGCCGAGGTGAAGCTGGAGGTCCTCATCAACCGGGGCCGCCTCGCCGACGCCCAGCTCGCCGCGGAGCAGGCCCGCTACCGGACCGTGCAGTACGCGGAGACCCTCCGCAAGACCCTCGACGCCACCCGGCGCAACGTCCGCGCGGTCGACTGGCTGAAGACCGTCCCCGACATGATCGCCGAAGCGCTCGAACACGTCGCCGACCGCTACCGGCACGAGAACGCGATCCTCACCAACATCCGCAAGGCGCGCGACGAATCCGAGGAGCCGGAGAACAAGCGCCGGGCCGCCGAGCTCGTCGACATCGTCAAGGACTGCATCCGCCGGCACACCCAGCTGCAGTCCCGGCTGCTGGAGGCCGGGCCGCTGTTCCGCGCCGAGCAGGACCGGCAGGCGTTCGCCACCCCCGCCGCACAGGCCGGGCTGGACCTGTACGGCCAGCTCGTGGCGCCCGTCCTGCCGTTGCCGGTGGAGCAGGCGACGCGCGTCACCGACGCCTTCTTCGCGCGGGGCACGGGCCTGCGCACCCCGGCCGCGGTGCGCATCACGGACCTGGTGGAGGCGCTGCTGACGCCGCCGCTGGAGCGCGAGCACCTCGGCGCGGAGATGCCCGAGCCGGATCTGATCGCCACCCCGGACGACAGCCGCTTCAGCGAGGAGCAGCTGGCCTCCGCGATGGAGCTGCTCGACCTCCCGGCCGACGCGCCCCGCCGCCTGTCGGGCCTGCTGGCCGAGGCCCGCCGCCGCGACCCCGAACTCCCGTACCTGGTCGCCCTCCTGGCCGTCCACGCCGCGAGCCCCGCGGTCGGCACGGCCTACCGCCAGGGCGAACAGCAGCTGCTGTTCGCCGTCGACGACGGCACGCAACTGGACGACCCGGAATTCGGCGGCGCCGACCTCATCGTCGGTAAGGCCCTGCTGGACGCGGCGGGCATGGCGGCGGACAGGAAGGACGCGGCATGAATCGACACTCCGCCGCAACGGCGAATCATCACAACGAACCGCAATCCGTGCATCGCCCGCAGGAGCAGCAACCGTGACTGAGTACGAGGACATCGACGCCCCGGCGCAGCCGGACGCCGAGCCGGAGCGTGTGGGCACCCCGAGCGTCACCCCCGCCGATGCGGCCGACGCGGCACGCCTGGTCGCGTACGGGCTGCAGCCCAAGCTGCAGCCCGCCCGCGACGCGGAGTACGCCGAGCTCCTCCGCCGCCACCGCGAGGACCCCCCCTTCGCCCGCCTCGCCGACGCCGTGGCCGCAGGCCTCGGGCTCGTCGTGCTGGAGGTCTCCACCCGCGCCGGCATGGCCGTCACCGCCGCCGAGGACTCCGTCTTCGCCGTCCGCATGGGCGACTACGCACGCCGCGCCACCGTGGACTCCGGCGACCGCTTCCTGCACGGCCTGGCCCATCTCGCCGTGGCCGCCATGTCCTTCCCCCGCCCCGAGGACCTCGCCGACGACGGCTACATCGGCCGCGTCACCGTCAACGGCGTGGACGCCTTCGTCCGCCAGGCCTGCCGCCGCCTGGAGGAGCGCGCCGCCGAGCAGGGAGAGAACACCGACCCCAGCACCGACGCCCCGGGCCTGGAGGCCGCCTGGCGGGTCTACGCGCGGCGCAGCGCGACCGGCGCCACCAAGGACGCCCGCCGCCTGGCCGGTTCGACCACCGGCATCATCGCCAAGGCCGTCACCTTCCTCGTCGACTCCGGCTTCCTCCAGCGCACCGGCGACGAGGCCGGCGGCACCTACCGCACCACCGCCCGCTACCAGCTCCAGGTGCGCGACACGGCGGGCAGCGCGGCCATGGCCGAACTGCTGGAGCTGGGCATCGTGCCCGTCGCCGACGGCAGTGCCACGCTCCTGCCGCCGGACGAGGCCGACGCCCTCGACCTGGTCGCCGACGCCGGCCTGCCCTTCCATTCCGCCTGACCCTGTCCCTCCTGCGAACAACGAGAGTCCGCCGCCATGTACGAGCTGTCCCGGGTCCGCCTCTACTCCATCGGGCCCGCCGGTGCGCGCTACGCCGACACCGTGCTGGACCTGCGCGGGGTCGGGGCCCCGGTGCCGAACCCCGCGCCCGCGCAGGCGGAGTTCTTCGCGGAGGAGCCCGTCGGCCCGCCGCGCCGCCCGGCGCCCGCGGGCGTGCTCTTCCTGGAGAACGGCGGCGGCAAGTCCGTCCTGCTCAAGCTGATCTTCTCGGTCATGCTCCCGGGCCACCGCAACACCCTCGGCGGTGCCAGCTCCGGCGTGCTGCGCAAGTTCCTGCTCGCCGACGACTGCGGCCACGTCGCCCTGGAGTGGCAGCACGTCCTCACCGGCGAGAGCATCGTCGTCGGCAAGGTCAGCGAGTGGCGCGGCCGCCAGGTCTCCAACGACCCGCGCAAGTTCGCCGAGGCCTGGTACTCCTTCCGCCCCGGCCCCGGGCTCAGCCTCGACGCGCTGCCGGTCTCAGCGGTTGTGCCGATGGCCTCCGCCATGCGCCCGCGCGCCGACGGCGCCTCCGGCGCCCGGGGACGCCGCCGCACGATGAAGGGCTTCCGCGACGCCCTCACCGAGGCCGGCAAGGCCTACCCGCACCTGGACGTGGTGTGGGAGGAGATCCACGAGCGCTGGAACGAGCACCTCGGCGAGCTCGGCCTGGACCCCGAACTCTTCCGCTACCAGCGGGAGATGAACGCCGACGAGGGCGAGGCCGCCGGCCTCTTCGCCGTCAAGAACGACTCCGACTTCACCGACCTGCTGCTGCGCGCCGTCACCGACACCCGTGACACCGACGGCCTCGCCGACCTCGTGCACGGCTTCGCGCACAAGCTCGGCCGCCGGGCCGAGCTCACCGCCGAGCGGGACTTCACGGCCGGTTCGCTGGACATGCTCGCGCGCATCGCCGAGGCCGGCGCCCGGCGCGACCAGGCGCGCGGCGTGCACGCCGGGGCCGAGCGCCGCACCCGCACCCTCGCCCGCCGTCTCTCCGCGCGAGGGGGGCAGGAGCGCGGCCGTGCCGCCGAGCTGGCCGAGCAGGTCGCCGCGGCCGGGCACGCCGTCACCGACGCCGAGGAGACGCGCGGCCGCAGTGCGCTGATCGCCTCCGAACTCGCCTACCGGCACGCCTCGTTGGCCCTGGCCGCGGCCGAGAAGGCCGCCGCCTCGCAGCGCCGCGAGCTCAACGACGCCCGTACCCTGCACTCCGCCTGGCAGGCTGCCGAAACGGTGCTGCGCCACCGTGCCGCCGCCGACCGCTCGGCCCGCGTGGCCGCCGCCATCCACGAGGCGGAGAAGGACGCCGCCCCCGCCCTCGCCGCCCGTTCCCGCGCCGCCGCCGACCTCGTGCGCGCTCTCAACACCGCCGCCGAGCAGGGCGAAGCGCTCGCCAACGAGCAGGAGGAACGGTCCGCCGCCCTCCAGCAGGCCGGCGAGGCCGCCCACCGGGACGCCACCGCAGCCGCCACCGACGCCCAGCGTGCCCGCAGCGAGTCCGGCCACCTGCGCCAGCGTCTCGCCGAGGTCGAGCAGGAGACGGAGGAGGCCGTGCGCGCCGGCTGGATCGACGCCTCGGGCCCCGACGCCGACCCCGCCCGCGCCGCGCTCGCCGCGAGCGACGCCGAGAAGCCGGCCGTCGCCGCGTACGAGGCCGCCCGCGAGGCGGCACGCGAGGCCACCGAGCGCGCGAAGGAGGCGGCCGGCGCCGAGAGTCGCGCCGAACTGGCCGCGGCACGTGCCGCGGACGCGGCCACGGCCGCCGAATCGGGGTACGAGGCGGAGCGCCGCGCGGCGGAGTCCCTCGGATCCGAACAGCGTCTGGCCGACCTGCTCGGCCTGCCCCGGTCCACGGCCTCCGGCCAGGTGCCGGGACAGCGCCGCCCCGGTGACGACGGCCCGGAGCCGGCGGACGCCCCGGGGGCCGGCGCCCTGACGGCCGAGGAGCTGGACCGCAGCGCCGACGCCGTCCACGCCCTCCTCGAAGAGAACGTGGCCTCCGCCGAGCGGCAGCTGTTCGACCTGCGCACGGCCGCCGCCGACGACTCCCGGATCCTCGGCGCGCTCGGCGACGGCGGCCTGCTGCCGCCCGGCCCCGACGTGCTGGCCACCGTCGAGTTCCTCGGCGAGCACGGCATCCCCGCGCTGCCCGGCTGGCGTTACCTCGCCCAGGCCGTCGACCCGGCGGACCACGCCGCGGTGCTGGCCGCCCGCCCCGAGCTCGTCGACGGCGTGGTCATCACCGACGCCGATTCCCACGCCAGGGCCCGCGAAGTCCTCGCCGAGGCCTCGCTGTTGCCCCGCTCCACGGTGGCCGTCGGCACGGCCGCCGCCCTGCTGGCCCCCGCGCCGGAGCCGTCCGCGCAGGAGGCGGGCGTCTTTCTCGTGCCGCCGAACCCGGCCATGCACGACGAGCGTGCCGCTGACGAGGAGCGGCACGCGCTGCGCGCCCGCGCCGCCGCCCGCGACGAGGAGATCCGCGCGGTCGCGGCCCGGCTGGCCGGCGCTCCGCCGCGTGGTGAACGATGAGGGAGTCGACGAACTCGTGGCGAACCGGTTGGGTCGGCAGTCGC
>NZ_JBSFWU010000135.1:0-16284 GCF_053594995.1 Streptomyces sp. NPDC002536 | reverse complement strand
TCATCGACGTTCGTCGTCGCGGCCCGGCCGGCCCCGAGGGGGTGCCGGGAGGCCCCGTCAGGGGCGCGGGGAACTGCGCGACAAGCCCCCACCGGCCCGCAGCCGACGCACCACCCCAGAGGGCCGGGGCGAAGCCCCGAGCACCTCGACTGCGGGCGCATCGTGGCTGATCGCGCAGTTCCCCGCGCCCCTTCGGGGCGCAGGGCGGTCAGCCCTTGTTGGGCCCCAGCAGGCCGGCACGGCGCAAGGCGTCGGCCATCGCACCGTCCGCCGGCGTGGCGGGCTTGCTGCCGCGAGGGGCACCACTCCGCCGCTGCCGCGGCGTCCCCGGCGTGGAGCGCCGCTCCGCCCCACCGGCGGTGCCCGGCGCCGCCGCATCCTCCAACCTGAGCGTCAGCGAAATCCGCTTGCGCGGAACATCCACCTCCAGCACCTTCACCCGCACGATGTCCCCCGGCTTCACCACGTCCCGCGGGTCCTTGACGAACGTCTTCGACATCGCCGACACGTGCACCAGGCCGTCCTGGTGCACCCCGATGTCCACGAACGCGCCGAACGCGGCCACGTTGGTGACGACGCCCTCCAGCACCATCCCCGGCTGCAGGTCGCCGAGTTTCTCGACGCCCTCCTTGAACGTGGCGGTCTTGAACGCCGGGCGCGGGTCGCGGCCCGGCTTCTCCAGTTCGCGGAGGATGTCCGTGACCGTCGGCAGACCCACCGCCTCGCTGACGAAGTCCTGCGGCCGCAGCGAGCGCAGCGCACCGGCGTTGCCGATGAGCGCGCCGACGTCACCGCCCGCCGTCTTCACCATCGCCCGCACCACGGGATACGACTCGGGGTGGACGCTGGACGCGTCCAGCGGGTCGTCGCCGCCGCGGATGCGGAGGAAGCCCGCGCACTGCTCGTACGCCTTCGGGCCCAGGCGCGACACGTCCTTCAGCGCCCGGCGGCTGCGGAACGGGCCGTTGGTGTCCCGGTGCGCCACGATGTTCTCGGCGAGGCCGGCGCCGATGCCCGACACCCGCGAAAGCAGCGGTGCGGACGCGGTGTTGACGTCGACGCCGACGCCGTTGACACAGTCCTCGACGACCGCGTCGAGCGAGCGCGACAGCTTCACCTCGGACAGGTCGTGCTGGTACTGGCCGACCCCGATCGACTTGGGGTCGATCTTGACGAGTTCGGCGAGCGGGTCCTGCAGGCGGCGCGCGATCGAGACGGCGCCGCGCAACGACACGTCGAGGCCGGGCAGTTCCTGCGAGGCGAAGGCGGAGGCGGAGTACACGGAGGCGCCGGCCTCCGAGACCATCACCTTCGTCAGCTTCAACTCCGGGTGCCGCGCGAGGAGATCGGCGGCCAGCCGGTCCGTCTCGCGGGAGGCCGTGCCGTTGCCGATGGCGACGAGCTCGACGTCGTGCTCGCGGGCGAGCCGGGCCAGGGTGGCCAGGGAGGCGTCCCACTTGTTCTGCGGGACGTGGGGGTAGATGGTCTCGGTGGCGGCCACCTTGCCCGTCGCGTCCACGACGGCCACCTTCACGCCCGTGCGGAAGCCGGGGTCGAGGCCCATCGTGGCGCGCGTGCCGGCGGGGGCGGCGAGCAGCAGGTCGCGCAGATTGGCGGCGAAGACGCGCACCGCCTCGTCCTCCGCGGCCTGGCGCATCCGCAGCCGCAGGTCGATGCCGAGGTGGACGAGGATGCGGGTGCGCCAGGCCCAGCGCACGGTGTCCCCCAGCCACTTGTCGGCGGGGCGGCCGCGGTCGGCGATGCCGAAGCGCCGTGCGATCGCCTGCTCGTACGCCGTGGGTCCCGCCTCGGCGGACGGCTCCTCCGGCTCCAGCGTGAGGTCGAGGACCTCCTCCTTCTCGCCGCGCAGCATGGCCAGGACGCGGTGCGAGGGCAGGGCGGTGAAGGGCTCGGCGAAGGCGAAGTAGTCGGCGAACTTCGCGCCTGCCTCCTCCTTGCCGTCGCGCACCTTCGCCGCCAGGCGGCCCCGCGTCCACATGCGCTCGCGCAGCTCGCCGATGAGGTCCGCGTCCTCGCCGAACCGCTCGGTCAGGACGGCCCGCGCGCCCTCCAGCGCGGCGGCCGCGTCCGCCACGCCCTTCTCCGCGTCGACGAAGGCCGCCGCGGCGGCCGCCGGCTCGACGCCGGGGTCGCGCAGCAGCCTGTCGGCGAGCGGCTCCAGGCCGGCTTCCCGCGCGATCTGCGCCTTGGTGCGCCGCTTGGGCTTGAAGGGCAGGTAGATGTCCTCCAGCCGGGCCTTGGAATCGGCCTCGCGGATCCGCGCCTCCAGCTCGGCGTCCAGCTTGTCCTGGGACCGCACGGACTCCAGGATCGCGGCCCGCCGCTCCTCCAGCTCCCGCAGATAGCGCAGCCGCTCCTCGAGGGTGCGCAGCTGCGCGTCGTCCAGCGCCCCGGTCGCCTCCTTGCGGTAGCGCGCGACGAAGGGCACGGTCGCTCCGCCGTCGAGCAGCTCGACGGCGGCCCTGACCTGCCCTTCCCGCACGCCGAGTTCCTCGGCGATCCTGCCTTCGACCGACGTCGACGTCGTCACGATCACGCTCTGCTTTCTTCCGGGAGCCGTGACCTGCATTGTGGCAGGTGCGGGTCCGCGCCCCGAAGGGGCGCGGGACTGTGCTGCATATGCGGCTCCGCCGCGTGGGCGCGACCGGCCGAGGACGGCCTGCAGTCGAAGAACCGCCCCCCTGCGGAGCCCTAGGCCCTGCCGCGCAGGTCGGCCGGGAAGGCACCCCCCTTGACCAGGTCCGTGGTGAAGCCCGTCATCAGCTCGATCAGGCGCTCGACACCGGCCGCGCCCAGGTGCACGTACGGGGCCCGGTCCAGGCGGTCCGTCTCGCGCTCGATGTCCTCGCGCAGCGCGTCGCCCTTCGCCGTCAACCCGCCGTTGACGTCCAGCAGTCCGCGCTCGCGCAGCCGGTCCTTGGCCGCGTCCAGTTCCTCCTCGGTCCAGCCGCGCATGGTGATCAGCCAGTTGCGCGCCATCCCCTTGCCGGTGGCGCTGTGGGTGACGAGCGCCTCGACAGGGTCGAGCCCGGAGTGGGCGAGGGCGATCAGGTGGCCGTCGCCGCGGTGCTCGCGCAGCAGGGTGCTGGCGTGCCACAGGGCGAGGTGCGGCGCGTCGGGCACGGGCAGGTCGGCGTGGGCCGCGTACAGCGGGCGGACCGCCCGCTCGCACGCCTCCACGGCCCGCAGCGCGAGCCCGGCGGCCTCGGTCATCCCGGCGGAGGCGAGGGCCTCTTCGCCGAGCAGCCGCCGCAGGTGGGTGTCCGCGGCCCGCATCCGGGCGTCCAGCACCTGCTGGGGCGAGGCGATGTCCCAGACGTGCGGCACGTGTTCCGCGACCACCTCGTGCTTGAAGCTGTGGAACGCAGCCGTGACGACCCCCGCGCCGACACGGCCGAACGCGGCGCTGCGCCCGGCGAAGTAGACGGCACGGCCCTGCGCGATGCCGAGCGCCGTCAGTTCCCGGGTGACCTCGGGACAGAAGTAGTGGGCGGCGTGGAAGGGGTTGACGACAGTGTTGCAGCGCCGTGGGGCGTCTGCGGGCACTTCCGATGCAATGGTCATGTACCGCACGCTACCGACTGGTTGGTACAGCGGGAAGGCCGGGGCGGACACTTCCACCTCCGCGCAGGTCAGTGGCAGGAAAGGTGGGGAATCCGGCGTTGCGGACGGCACGGTGCCCGACCAGCATGGGTGTCATGACCACCCGTCGCACCGTCCTGATCGTCCTCTACGAGGGCGTCCAGAGCCTCGATGTCACCGGCCCCCTCGAAGTGTTCAACGGGGCCGGGTCGCGGGGCGGGGGCCATGGGGCCTACGAGGTGCGCACCGCCACCGCCGACGGCGAGCCCGTCCGTACCGGGAGCGGCCTGCGGCTCGCCCCCGACACCGCGCTCGCGGACGCCGGTGTCCCGGACATCGTCCTGGTGCCCGGCGGTGACTGCACCGGCGAGGCCGATCCCGGGCTCACCGCCTGGCTGCGCGACCACGGAGCCCGTGCCGAGCGGCTGTTGTCGGTCTGCACGGGCGCCTTCCTGCTCGCCGAGGCCGGGCTGCTGGACGGCCGCCGGGCCACCACGCACTGGGCGTACTGCGAGGCCTTCGCCGAGCGGTACCCCGGGGTGCTGCTGGAACCCGACCCCATCTTCGTGAGGGACGGTCACATCTCCACCTCGGCCGGCGTCACCGCGGGCATCGACCTCGCCCTCGACGTCGTCGAGGAGCAGCTGGGCCGGGCGGCGGCGCTCGCCGTGGCCCGGCACCTGGTGGTCTTCCTGCGCCGCCCGGGAAACCAGCGGCAGTTCAGCACCCGGCTCGCCGCCCAGACCGCGCAGCGCCCGCCGCTGCGCGACCTCCAGCACTGGATCGCCGAACACCCCGGCGCCGACCTCTCCGTCGAGGCGCTCGCCGCCCGCGCGAACCTCTCGCCCCGGCACTTCGCCCGTGCCTTCCGGGACGAGGTCGGCATGCCGCCCGGCCGCTACGCCGCGAAGGCCCGTATGGAGGCCGCCCGGCAGCTGCTGGAGGACTCCGCCGACGGCGTGGAGGAGGTCTCCCGCGCCTGCGGCTACGGCACCCCGGAGGCCATGCGCCGCGCCTTCGTGCGGGATCTGGGCACGGCACCCGCCGAGTACCGGCGCCGGTTCGTCAGCAACGGAACGAAGGACTGAAAGGCTCCTCATGCAGCTCGCCATCCTGCTCTACCCGGAATTCACCGCGCTCGACGCCGTCGGGCCGTACGACGCGCTGGCCCATCTGCCCGGCGCCGAGGCCGTGTTCGTCGCGGAGCGGCGCGGTCCGTTCAGCAACGAGTCGGGCACGCTCACGCTCGTCGCCGACGCCGCGCTCGACGAGGTGCCCCGCCCCGACATCGTCCTGGTCCCCGGCGGCCCGGTCCACAAGCTGCCGCTGCAGCCGGGCCCGTTGCAGGAGTGGCTCCGGGAGGCGGACCGGCACACGACCTGGACGACGTCCGTGTGCACCGGTTCCCTGATCCTCGGCAGCGCCGGACTGCTCGCCGGGCGCCGGGCGACGTCGCACTGGACGGCGCTGGAGCACCTGGTCGGGTACGGCGCGGAGCCGACGCGCGAACGGGTCGTCACGGACGGCAAGTACGTGACGGCGGCCGGGGTCTCGGCGGGCATCGACATGGGCCTGACCCTGGCGGGCCGGCTGGCCGGGGACCGGGCGGCGCAGGCCGTTCAGCTGATGCTGGAGTACGACCCGGCTCCGCCGTACGATGCGGGGTCGCCGGACCGGGCTCCGGCCGATCTGGTTGCGGAGTTGCGGGCTGCGCGAACCCGGTAAGGGGCTTACGGGGCGCCCGTCCAGCCGAATTTCGGAGCGCGCCGTTCCAGGAACGCCGCGACGCCCTCCGCCGTCTCCCCGCTCCTGCGGGCCTCCAGGGGCCACTCGGCGCCGTCCCCGTCCGTGGCCAGTGCCGCCTTCGCCGCCACCTGGGTCAGCAGCGACCGTCCCGCCAGCACCTCCGCGAACTCCGCCACCCGAGGCCCCAACTCCTCCTCCGGCCACACCTCGTCCACCAGCCCCACCCGCAGCGCCCGTTCGCTGTCGATCAACTCCGCGGAGAACAGCAAGTACTTGGCGGCAGCCCGCCCGACGAGCCCCGCCAGCCGGCGCGTGGAGGCCGCCGGATAGGCGATCCCCAGCCGTGCCGGGGTCACCCCGAACAGCGCCCCCTCCGCGGCGAACCGCAGGTCGCACGCGGCGGCCAGCTGGCAGCCGCCGCCCACGCAGTGGCCGCGCACGGCGGCGATCGTGGGCTTGGGGAAGGCGGCCAGCGCCTCCTCGGCCGCCACCGACAGGCCCTGAGGGCCGGCACCGTCGCCGACGGCGAGCGTGGAGATGTCCGCCCCGGCGCAGAACGTCCCGCCCTGGCCGGTCAGCACCAGCACGCGCACGGCAGGATCGGCGGCGCACCGCTTCAGCAGGTCCGGCAGCGTCTGCCACATCTCCGTGGTCATGGCGTTCCGCTTGGCCGGGTGGTCGATGCGGACGGTCGCGGTGGCACCGGTGACGTCCAGGTGCAGTGCTGCGGGCTCCATGTGCCGGATGCTATCCGGCACCGGCGCCCCTATGATCAAGATCAGGGGGCGCTGTGAGGAGGCGCTCATGCCCAAGGGACGATCGGCGCGGCTGAGCCGCGGTTTCGGGGTGCTGGCCCTGCTCGGCGGGATCCTGGCGCTCGCGGGGGTGGTCGGCCTCGCCTACGCCGCCTTCGCGACCCTCACCACGATGCTCCTCTTCGGCTGGCTGCTGCTGATCGGCGGCGTCGTCGGTCTCCTGCACGCCGTCCAGTCGCGGGCGAGCAACTACTTCTGGCTGGGCGCGGTGGTCGCCGCGCTGAACATCGCGGCCGGCGTCGTGGTCATCAAGATGCCCGTGGGCGCGGCCGAGGCGCTGACGATGTTCGCGGCGCTGCTGTTCCTCACCGGCGGCCTGTTCCGCCTGGTGGGCAGCCTGGTGGTGCGCGGCCCGCAGTGCGCCTGGACACTGCTGCAGGGTGCCTTCGATCTGCTGCTGGGCATCCTGGTGCTCGGCAACTGGCCGCACAGCAGCCTCTATGTGATCGGTACGTTCATCTCGCTGGCCCTGCTCTTCGACGGGCTCGGGCTGATCGCCCTCGGCGTCGGCGGCCGGCGGGCCGTGCGCTCCGTGAAGAGTGAACTGCGTGAAGAGTGAACTGGACGGCCAGGAACAGTCGCGTCAGTGACCGCGGCATACGCACCCGGTCAAATCCCGTCGATAGGGGCTGACTTCCGTTCAGGACCCCGGTGCGGACCGTTGAACTCCCAACACTCGACGTGTGCGGTCGAGCCACGGCGAGGGGTTGGTATCGGACATGGAGATCCTCGGGAGCGCCTCCAAGGGGACCGGTCGGGCGGCGGTGCCCCTGCCCCGCAGACCGGGCGGCTACGAGGGCAGCTGGCGGCTGACCGTCCCGTCGCTCGACTGCTCCGTCCCGGGCGCCCGGCACGCCGTCCGCGACCTGATCGCCCGTCAGGGCGTGCCGATCCGCCCGGACCTGCTGCACGGCCTGCTGCTGATCGTCTCCGAGCTGGTCACCAACGCCGTCCAGCACGCGGCCCTGCTCTCGCCGGAGGTGGGCGTCGAGGTCTCCATCGGCCCGGCCTGGGTACGGGTGGCCGTCGAGGACAGCCACCCGTACCGGCCCCGGCCGATGGAGGTCGGCGACGAGTGCACCGGCGGCCGCGGCCTGCTGCTCGTGCAGGCCGTCGTCGAGGAGGCCGGCGGCTGCCACGACGTGGAGCACACCGCCGGGGGCGGCAAGGTGGTCTGGGCCGCCCTGCCGCTCACCAGCCCGCAGCGGGGCCGGTGAGCTCCCGGACCACCGGCCGGGCGGCGTCCAGCACCGTCATGAACCACGCGGAGAAGTCGGCCTTCTCCCGCAGCGCGTCGAGCTCGGCCGGGGTCACGAACGCCGTCTCCGCGATCTCCGCCGGATCCGGGCGCGGGGTGTCCCGCACGATCCCGGCGAAGAGGTGGTTGTACTCCTGCTCGACCAGGCCCGAGGCCGGGTCGGGGTGGTTGTAGCGGACCGTCCCCGCCGCGCGCAGCAGCTCCGGCGCGACGCCCAGCTCCTCGGCCGTGCGCCGGGCCGCCGCGACGAACGGCGGCTCCGCCGGGTACGGGTGCCCGCAGCAGGTGTTCGACCAGACGCCGGGGGAGTGGTACTTGCCCAGCGCCCGGCGCTGCAGCAGCAGCCGGCCGCTGTCGTCGAAGAGGAAGACCGAGAAGGCGCGGTGCAGCCTGCCGGGTGCGACGTGGGCGGAGAGCTTCTCGGCGGTGCCGATCGTCCTGCCGCTCTCGTCGACCAGCTCCAGCATGATCGGTTCGGCGCTGCTCCCGTAAGCCGCGGCTGACGTCATCGGCATGACCATCCTTCGTTCTCGGTCCTCGTCCCTGGAGTCTGCCTCAGGAACGGCGCCCGGGGCCTGTCGTGCCCCGTAAGGGGCGCGGGGAACTGCGCGCTCAGCCACGACGCGCCCGCAGTCGAGGTTCTCGGGGCTTTGCCCCGGACCCCTGGGGTGGCGCGTCGGCTGCAGGCCGGCCGGTGGCTGAGCGCGCAGTTCCCCGCGCCCCTTACGGGGGCGCCTAGTGGCACAGCCTGGCTTCGTGCTCCGCATGCCCGCTGGGCTCCAGCTGGAAGGTGCAGTGCTCGACGTCGAAGTGCTCGCCCAGACAGCCCTGCAGGTCGTGCAGCATCTTCTCGTGCCCGGCCGAGTCCAGCGTCTCCGGGTCCACGACCACGTGCGCGGAGAGCACCGGCATGCCCGAGGTGATCGTCCACACGTGCAGGTCGTGCAGGTCCTCCACGCCCGGCAGGGCCATGATGTGCGCCCGCACCTCGGCCATGTCGACGTTCTTCGGGGCGGCCTCCAGGAGCACGTCCAGCGCCTCCCGCAGCAGCTTGACCGTCCGCGGCACGATCATCAGGCCGATCAGCAGCGAGGCGACCGGGTCCGCCTGCTTCCAGCCGGTGGTCATGATGACCAGCGCCGAGATCACCACGGCCAGCGAACCGAGCGCGTCCGAGAGGACCTCCAGGAATGCCCCGCGCACATTGAGGCTCTCCTTCTGCCCGCGCATCAGCAGCCCCAGCGAGACGAGGTTGGCGACCACGCCCACCAGGCCGAAGAGCACGGTCGTCCCGCCCGGCACCTCGGTGGGCTCCACCAGCCGCTGCACGGCCTCGAAGAGGATGAAGCCGCCGACGCCGAGCAGCAGCAGGCAGTTCAGCAGCGCCGCCAGGATCTCCGCCCGCGCATAGCCGTAGGTGCGCCGCCCGCCGGCCGGCCGGTTGGCGAAGTGGATCGCCACCAGCGCCATGCTCACCCCGACCGCGTCCGTGGCCATGTGGCCCGCGTCCGCGATCAGTGCCAGCGATCCGGTCAGCGCGCTGCCGACGATCTCTGCGACCAGCACCGTCAGGGTGATGCCCAGAGCGATCCGCAGCCGGCCTTTGTAGGCGGCGGCCGCGGTGCCGTTCGTCGGCGGGGGTCCCCCGTGCGAGTGGCCGTGGTCGTGCCCTGCACCCATTGAAATGCCGCCTCTCCCGAGCGCTCGCCGAAACGGCCGGCGGGGCCGGCCGAGACCCCAGTGAACTACGGGTGGGGGGTATTGGCAACGCGGCACTGAACACCGTTGTCATTGCCTCTGACCTGCGGCAATGCCTCAGCGCTGTGATCAGCGAGGACGCGCCTCGGGGTGGTGCAGGCACCACCCCTCCCAGGCCGAGGAGACCATGCTGCGGAGGTCGTGCCGGGCGGTCCAGCCGAGCTCCTCGGCGATCGTCGCGTTCGAGGCCACGACCCGCGCCGGGTCGCCCGGACGGCGCGGTGCGACCTCGGGCACCAGGTCCGTACGGCCGGTGGTCTCCGCGATCAGGTCCGCCATCTCGCGCACGGACACCCCGCGCCCGGTGCCGACGTTGAGCGTCAGGTCCCCGCCCCCGGTCCGCCCGGCGAGGCGGCGGGCGGCGGCCAGGTGGGCGGTGGCCAGGTCCTCGATGTGGATGTAGTCGCGGACGCAGGTGCCGTCCGGGGTGTCGTAGTCGTCACCGAAGATCAGCGGGCGCTCCCCGCGGGTGATCCGGTCGAACATCATCGGGATGATGTTGAAGATCCCGGTGTCGGCCAGCTCCGGCCGGGCCGCGCCCGCGACGTTGAAGTAGCGCAGGCAGGCCGTGGAGATCCCGTAAGCGGCCCCCGTCGCCCGCACCAGCCACTCGCCCGCGAGCTTGGTCTCGCCGTACGGGTTGATCGGCAGACAGGGCGTCCGCTCCGTGACGAGGTCCACATCCGGCATGCCGTAGACGGCCGCGGAGGACGAGAAGACGAAGCTGCCCACCCCGGCGGCCACCACCGCCTCCAGCAGCACGGTCAGGCCGTGCAGGTTCTCCCGGTAGTAGAGCAGCGGCTTCTCGACCGACTCCCCGACCTGCTTCTTCGCCGCGAGGTGCACCACACCCGTCACGTCCAGGTCGGCGAGGGCGCGGTCCAGCAGCTCCCGGTCCGCGACCGTGCCCTGCACCAGCGGGACGCCCTCCGGAAGCCGGACGGCTCTGCCCGAGGACAGGTCGTCCAGGACGGCCACCTTCTCCCCGGCCTCCACCATCGCCCGCGCTACGTGCGCTCCGATATATCCGGCTCCGCCTGTGATCAGCCACGTCATGCACGGCACCCTATTCCAGCCAAGGTGCCGCGCCCGTTTTGTCCGCGGCGGGCCCGGTACCGGCCGCGGAACCCCCGGAGCCGCCCGCGCGTCCTGTCAACCGGGGGAGGCCGCCCGGTGCACGTGCGGTGAACGGCGACTTCCGGTGATCCGATAGCCTCTGCCGACGTGCCGTGCGCCGCCCCGCAGCCGGGCCCTGCGCGCCACACCCGCCGTCCGGCCCCGCGGGGCCCCGGCCGGCCACGTCAGCTTCCAAGGAGTGAGTTCGTCTGTCGACCGCCATCCTCACCGGCCCGCCGCCCGCAGGCTCGTCCCTCGAGGACGACCTGCGATCGCTCGGCTTCGACGTGCGCGTGGCGGCGGACGCGGCCGCGCTGCGTGACGGGCTCGCGGCCGTGCCCGCGGCGGAGCGGGTCGCGCTCGTCGACCCCGGCTTCGTCGGCCACGTCCACGCCCTGCGGCTGGCCCTCACCGACCCGCGCTTCCCGGCGGCAGCCGTCGAGGGCGCGGTATCGGCGCAGCCGGAGGCGCGCGCAGCACTGACGCGCGCCGTAACGGAGGCGGGCGGTGCGCCCGGCACCGACTCCGGCGCCCCCGCGCGCCCGTCGGCGACGACAGGCACTGTCCCGGTCGGCGCCGTCACCGCCCGTCTCGAAGCCGAAGGCGTCGCCGTGCACCGCCCCGAGCTGGGCGTGCTCGTCGCCACCGTCCCCGCCGACGGCGACACCCGGACCAAGGCCCTGGCCGAGGTCTCTGCCGTCGACGACGAGGCCGTCCGGCTGCGCAGCGCCGTGAAGTCCCGCGACGGCTTCTTCACCACCTTCTGCATCAGCCCGTACTCCCGCTACCTCGCCCGCTGGTGCGCCCGGCGCGGTCTCACCCCCAACCAGGTGACCACCGCCTCGCTGCTCACCGCCCTGATCGCGGCCGGCTGCGCCGCGACCGGCACCCGGCCCGGCTTCGTCGCGGCGGGCGTGCTGCTGATCGCCTCGTTCGTCCTGGACTGCACCGACGGCCAGCTCGCCCGCTACTCCCTGCAGTACTCCACGCTCGGCGCCTGGCTCGACGCCACCTTCGACCGCGCCAAGGAGTACGCCTACTACGCGGGCCTGGCGATCGGCGCCGCCCACGGCGGCGGCCACGACGACGTGTGGGCCCTCGCGCTGGGCGCCATGGTCCTGCAGACGTGCCGCCACGTCGTCGACTTCTCCTTCACGGAGGCGAACCACGACGCCACGGCCAACACCAGCCCCACCGCCGCGCTCTCCGACCGGCTCGACAGCGTCGGCTGGACGGTCTGGGCCCGTCGCATGATCGTCCTGCCGATCGGCGAGCGCTGGGCCCTGATCGCGGTCCTGACCGCACTCACCACCCCGCGCATCGTCTTCACCGTGCTGCTGATCGGCTGCGCCCTGGCCGCCTGCTACACGACGGCCGGCCGCGTCCTGCGCTCGCTAACCCGCAAGGCCCGCCGCACCGACCGCGCCGCGCAGGCGCTGGCGGACCTCGCCGACTCCGGCCCGCTGGCCGAGACGGCGAGCCGGACCCTGGGCAGCACGGTCCCCGGCGGCACTTACAACGCCCCCTTCTGGGCGCTGCTGGGCGCCGTCATCCTGCTCAGCGGCCCGCTCGTCGCCGGCAACGGCGGCACCTGGTCCGCCGTGGGGCAGGCCGTGATCTACGGGATCTTCGCGGGCGTCGCCGTCGCCCGCCCCCTGAAGGGCCCGCTCGACTGGCTCGTCCCGCCGATCTTCCGCGCCGCGGAGTACGGCCTCGTCCTCGCCCTCGCGGCGAAGTCCGGCGCCCCCGGCGCCCTCCCGGCGGCATTCGGCCTGGTGGCCGCGGTCGCCTACCATCACTACGACACGGTGTACCGCATCCGCGGCGGCACCGGGGCGCCCCCGCACTGGCTGGTGCGGGCGGTCGGCGGGCACGAGGGGCGGGTCCTGGCGGTCACGACCGCCGCCGCCCTGTGGCAGCACGGCCAGGGATTTGCCATCGCGCTGACGGTCCTCGCCGTCGCCATCGCGCTTGTGGTGCTCGGCGAGAGCATCCGGTTCTGGGTGTCCTCCGGGGCACCCGCAGTCCACGACGAAACAGGAGAACCCGCATGATCGGCCTCGTGCTGGCCGCCGGCGCCGGACGGCGTCTGCGCCCCTACACCGACACCCTGCCGAAGGCCCTGGTGCCGGTGGATGGCGACACCACCGTCCTCGACCTGACCCTGGCCAACTTCGCCGAGGTCGGCCTGACCGAGGTCGCGATCGTCGTCGGCTACCGCAAGGAGGCCGTGTACGAGCGCAAGGCGGCGCTCGAGGCGAAGTACGGCGTCGAGCTGACCCTCATCGACAACGACAAGGCCGAGGAGTGGAACAACGCCTACTCCCTGTGGTGCGCCCGTGACGTCCTCGGCCGCGGAGTGATCCTCGCCAACGGCGACACCGTTCACCCGGTCTCCGTCGAGAAGACGCTGCTCGCCGCCCGCGGCAACGGCCAGAAGATCATCCTCGCCCTCGACACGGTGAAGAACCTCGCCGACGAGGAGATGAAGGTCGTCGTGGACGCCGAGAAGGGCGTCCAGAAGATCACCAAGCTGATGGACCCGGCCGACGCGACCGGCGAGTACATCGGCGTCACCCTCATCGAGCCCGAGGCCGCCGCCGAGCTCGCCGACGCCCTGAAGGTCACCTTCGAGCGCGACCCCGACCTCTACTACGAGGACGGCTACCAGGAGCTCGTCAACCGCGGCTTCAAGGTCGACACGGCCCCCATCGGCGACGTGAAGTGGGTCGAGATCGACAACCACGACGACCTCGCCAAGGGCCGGGAGATCGCGTGCCAGTACTGACGAGGCTCATCCCCTCGCCGGTCGTCGTCGACATCCGCGCCGGAGCGCTGAACGATCTGGCCGACGTCCTCGCCGACCAGCGCATCTCCAGCTCCGGCAAGCTGGCCGTCGCCATCAGCGGCGGCTCGGGGGCGGCGCTGCGCGAGCGGCTCGCCCCCGCGCTGCCCGGCGCCTCCTGGTACGAGGTCGGCGGCGGCACGCTGGACGACGCGATCCGGCTCGGCGACGCGATGAAGTCCGGCCGCTACGACGCGGTCGTGGGCCTCGGCGGCGGCAAGATCATCGACTGCGCCAAGTACGCCGCGGCGCGGATCGGCCTGCCGCTGGTGGCCGTGGCCACCAACCTCTCGCACGACGGCCTGTGTTCGCCCGTCGCCACCCTGGACAACGACGCGGGCCGCGGCTCCTACGGCGTGCCCAACCCGATCGCCGTCGTCATCGACCTGGACATCGTCCGTCAGGCCCCGGTGCGCTACGTCCGCTCCGGCATCGGCGACGCGATCTCCAACATCTCCTCCGTCGCGGACTGGGAGCTCTCCCACCGCGAGACCGGCGAGGCGATCGACGGACTGGCCGCCGCCATGGCCCGCCAGGCCGGCGAGGCCGTGCTCCGGCACCCCGGTGACGTGAGCGACGACGGCTTCCTGCAGGTGCTGGCCGAGGGGCTGGTGCTCACCGGCATCTCGATGTCCGTGGCCGGCGACAGCCGCCCGGCCTCCGGCGCCTGCCACGAGATCAACCACGCCTTCGACCTCCTCTACCCCCGGCGCGCCGCCAGCCACGGCGAGCAGTGCGGCCTCGGTGCCGCCTTCGCGATGCACCTGCGCGGTGCCCGCGAGGAATCCGCGCTGATGGTCGAGGTGCTGCGGCGGCACGAACTTCCCGTGCTGCCGGGCGACATCGGCTTCACCGACGAAGAGTTCGTCAGAGCGGTGGAGTACGCGCCCCAGACCCGCCCCGGGCGGTACACCATCCTGGAGCACCTCGACCTCTCCACCGACCAGATCAGGGACGCATTCTCCGACTATGCAGAAACCGTCAGTCGCTGAACTGCGCCCGGTCGTCCACCCCGCGGGTGTGAAGGACCGGCGCAGCGGTGAGCACTGGGCCGGCCGCCTCTACATGCGGGAGATCTCGCTGCGGGTGGACCGGCACCTGGTGAACACCAGGGTCACGCCCAACCAGCTCACCTATCTGATGACCGTCGCGGGCGTCCTCGCGGCCCCGGCCCTGCTGGTGCCGGGGATCGCGGGAGCCGTGCTCGGCGTGGTCATGGTCCAGCTCTACCTGCTGCTGGACTGTGTCGACGGCGAGATCGCCCGCTGGAAGAAGCAGTACTCGATCTCCGGGGTCTACCTGGACCGGGTCGCCGCCTACCTGTGCGACGCCGCGGTCCTGGTCGGCCTGGGCCTGCGCGCCGCCGACCTGTGGGGCGGCGGCCGGATCGACTGGCTGTGGGCCTTCCTCGGCACGCTCGCCGCGCTCGGCGCCGTCCTGATCAAGTCCGAGACGGACCTCGTCGGCGTCGCCCGCCACCAGGCCGGCCTGCCGCCGGTCAAGGAGTCGGCCGCCGAGCCGCGTTCGTCCGGCATGGCGCTGGCCCGCAAGGCCGCCGCCGCGCTGAAGTTCCACCGCCTGGTCCTCGGGATCGAGGCGTCCCTGCTGATCCTGGTCCTCGCGATCGTGGACGCGACCCGGGGCGACCTGTTCTTCACCCGCCTCGGCACCGCCGTCCTGGCGGGCATCGCGATGCTGCAGACCCTGCTGCACCTCGTGTCGATCCTGGCGTCCAGCAGGCTGAAATGAGGAGCGAGAACACCATGAAGCTCGGCGCCGTCGTGCTGACCATGGGCAACCGCCCCGAGGAGCTGCGGGCCCTGCTGGAGTCCGTCGCCAAGCAGGACGGCGACCCCGTCGAGGTCGTCGTGGTGGGCAACGGGTCCCCGCTGCCCCCGCTGGCCGTCCCCGGGCTGACGGTCCGCACCGTCGAACTGCCCGAGAACGTGGGCATCCCGGCCGGCCGCAACGTCGGCATCGAGGCCTTCGGGCCCGCCGGGCGGGACGTGGACGTCCTGCTGTTCCTCGACGACGACGGACTGCTGCCCGGCCAGGACACGGCCGAGCTGTGCCGCGCCGCGTTCACGGCCGACCCGAAGCTCGGCATCATCAGCTTCCGCATCGCCGACCCCGACACCGGCGAGACCCAGCGCCGCCACGTGCCGCGCCTGCGGGCCTCCGACCCGATGCGCTCCTCGCGCGTGACCACCTTCCTCGGCGGCGCCAACGCCGCGCGCACCCGGGTGTTCGCCGAGGTCGGCGGGCTGCCGGACGAGTTCTTCTACGCCCACGAGGAGACCGACCTCGCCTGGCGGGCGCTGGACGCGGGCTGGATGATCGACTACCGGTCGGACATGGTGCTCCACCACCCGACCACGGCCCCCAGCCGGCACGCGGTCTACCACCGCATGGTGGCCCGCAACCGGGTGTGGCTCGCCCGCCGCAACCTCCCCGCGCCCCTGGTCCCGGTCTACGTGGGCGTGTGGCTGCTGCTCACCCTCGCGCGCCGTCCGTCGCTCCCTGCGCTGCGCGCGTGGTTCGGCGGTTTCCGCGAGGGCTGGACGACGCCGTGCGGCCCGCGGCGCCCCATGAAGTGGCGTACCGTGTGGCGCCTGACCAGACTGGGCCGCCCGCCTGTGATCTGACAGGCTCGTGTCCGAGAGCCCCGGGCGCGGTCCGGGGTATCACTCCGGCAGTGCACCCAGAGGACGAGAGTGTCGACTGTGAGCGAGACAACGCACGACGGCGCGGTCGCCATGAGTGCCCCGCCGTTCCCCGACAACGGTCCGACCGCTGCCGAGCTGGCCGGCAAGTACGGCCTCGCGGTCAGCGGCGCCCGGCCCGGACTCGTCGCCTACGTGCGGCAGCTGTGGGGCCGGCGGCACTTCATCGCCGCCTTCTCCAGCGCCAAGCTGACCGCCCAGTACAGCCAGGCGAAGCTGGGCCAGGTCTGGCAGGTGGCGACGCCCCTGCTGAACGCCCTGGTCTACTACTTCATCTTCGGCATCCTCATGAACACCAAGAGGGGGATGTCGACGAACACGTTCATCCCGTTCCTGGTGACGGGTGTGTTCGTCTTCACGTTCACGCAGAGCTCGGCGATGGCGGGCGTGCGGGCGATCTCGGGCAACCTGGGTCTGGTG
>NZ_JBSFWU010000134.1:0-16929 GCF_053594995.1 Streptomyces sp. NPDC002536 | reverse complement strand
GGTCGTCACGGGCTGCGTCAACCCCATCGAAAGCTTCGAGGCCAGCCGGAAGTACGTCTGGAACACGGGTGACTCCAGCACCGCCGACATCGCCGCTGCGGCGTCCGAGCCGTGCGGGGCGGTGGCCTCGGTCTCCTCCTGGCAGGGACGCACCGTCCTCGTCCCGGTCAACCCGCTGCGGGAGACGGCGGATGGTCTGGAGCATGCGGACACCGGCGGCCGGCCGCCCACCGAGGTCGTCGCCTCGCTTCTCCCGGGCGCCCTCGTGGTCAAGGGCTTCAACACCTACCCGGCCCAGGTCCTCGCCGAGAGCCCCGTGGTCAACGGCGGGCGCCGCCTCGTCCTGCTCGCCGGGGACGACGCCGTCGCCAAACGGAAAGTGACCGACCTGGCCGACAGCGCCGACTTCCAGGCCGTCGACACCGGAACCCTCGCCGAGGGTGGTTCCGTGTTCGACAGCGGCGGACCGCGCGGCGGGCGCCATCCCGTACCTCGTCACGCCGGAGTTCACCGCACAGGCCCGCGGCATCCTGGGGGACCGGCCCTTCCTCGGACCGGAGATGAAGGCCGTCCTGGACACCGACCTGCCCCGCGCCCGCCGTACCGCCCGTGACTGCCTAGCCACCTACCTGGCCCTCCCGAACTACACCAACAGCCTCAAACGCGCCGGCTACACCGAAGAAGACCTCGAAGGCGGCGGCAGCGACCGCCTCGTCGACGCACTCGTCGCACTCGGCGACGCCGACCGGATTCGCACCCGCGTCGAGGAGTTCCAGAAGGCGGGCGCCGACCACGTCGCGGTACAGGTCGTACTGCCTCGGGGACGGGGGTACGGCCGGCTCATGGAGCAGTGGCGGGAACTGGCCCGGGCGCTGCCCCTGTGACCGGTGATGCCGGAGGTCGCAGTGCAGGAGACCGTGGTGCGGACGCTCCGTCCGAACGCTCCGGAGAAGTAGGCCCCTCCTCCCGTCAACCAACGGGCTCCTGGAAGAGTCTTTACCTCCAGTAGGCTTCCCGGCGTGCGCCCGCTCGGCGCACGCCGGGAAAGCAGTTCGTCAACCGGGGAGGAACCGGCGTTGCACATCCAGGAGTGGCTCGAATCCGTACCGGCGATCGCCGTCTACCTCCTGGTGGGCGGGGTCATCGGGCTGGAGAGCCTGGGCATCCCGCTCCCCGGTGAGATCGTCCTCGTCAGCGCCACGCTGCTGGCCGCTTCCCAGGACCACATCAACCCGTACGTGCTGGGCGCCTGCGCCGTCGCCGGTGCCATCATCGGCGACTCCATCGGCTATCTGATCGGCCGCAAGGGCGGCAAGCCGCTGCTCGACTGGCTCGGCCGGAAGTTCCCCAAGCACTTCGGCCCGCACCACGTGGCCACGGCCGAGAAGGCCTTCACGAAGTGGGGCATGTGGGCCGTCTTCGTCGGCCGCTTCATCGCGCTGCTGCGCATCTTCGCCGGCCCGCTGGCGGGCGTGCTGAAGATGCCGTACTGGAAGTTCCTCATCGCCAACGTGCTCGGCGGCATCGCCTGGGCCGGCGGTACGGTCGCGCTGATCTACACCGTGGGCAAGGTCGCCGAGCAGTGGATCGGCAGGTTCTCCTGGATCGGCCTGGTGGTCGCCGTCCTCTTCGGCATCGGCTCGTTCGTCGTCATGCGGATCAAGGCCAAGAAGGCCGCCCAGACCGCCGAGCAGGAGCCCGCCGAGACCGCGTCCGTCGCGGCCGTCGACTGAGGAGGCGGCAGTGGCCGAGCGCGCGTTGACCCTGGGCATCGGTGGCAAGGAGCCGGACGTCGATCCGGCGGCCTTCGCCGCGCCCACCTCCGTCCTCGTCGGCGACGTGACGCTCGCCGCGGGCGCCAGCGTCTGGTACCACGCGGTGCTGCGCGCCGACGGCGGGCCCATCGTGATCGGCGCCGACAGCAACATCCAGGACAACTGCACCGTGCACGTCGACCCGGGCTTCCCGGTCCATGTCGGCGAGCGCGTGACCGTCGGCCACAACGCGGTGCTGCACGGCTGCACCGTGGAGGATGACGTCCTCGTGGGCATGGGCGCGACCGTCCTCAACGGCGCCAGGATCGGCGCCGGTTCGCTCGTCGCCGCCCAGGCACTGGTCCCCCAGGGCATGGACGTCCCGCCCGGCTCCCTGGTCGCCGGGGTGCCCGCCAAGGTCCGGCGCGCGCTGACGGCGGAGGAGCGCGAGCACATCAGGCTCAACGCCACGGGATACCTGGAGCTGGCCAAGGCCCACCGCGAGGCCGTCGAGGGCTGAGGCCCGCCCACCCCCGCGTGGGGTGAAGATCACAGGACGGTGCGCGGTCCGGCCCCGGCGCCGCTGAGTACGGTGAGCGGGTGCCGAAGAACAAGAACGCGTTCTCGTCCGGCGCCGTCGGGGCCCTGGGGGCCTGGCGGCGCCGGGCCGTTTCCCGTGCGGTCCACCGGGGCTGGCGCTGGATCCAGCAGGCCGGTTCGGTGACCGCCGAGCGGCCGGGGCCGTACCGCTTCCGCCGCATCGGCACCGGGACCCGGCTCGCCTTCCCGCTCGGCACGGTCTTCGGCGAGGGCTGGATCGAGCTGGGCGACCACTGCATCGTCGGGGAACAGGTCACCCTCACCGCGGGCATGGTGCCGGGCCTCGACCTCGGCCCGGATCCGGTGCTGCGGCTGGGCAACGGCGTCGTCCTCGGCCGGGGCAGCCATGTGATCGCCTCGCAGCCGGTCACCTTCGGCAACGACGTCTTCTGCGGGCCGTACGTCTACGTCACCAGCGACAACCACTCCTACGAGGACCCCGAGCAGCCCATCGGGCGCCAGTGGCCGCGGAGTTCGCCCGTCTCCATAGGCTCGGGCAGCTGGCTGGGGGCCGGGGCCGTGATCCTGCCGGGGGCACGGCTCGGGCGGAACGTCGTGGTGGCGGCGGGGGCGGTGGTGCGCGGCGAGGTGCCGGACCACTCCGTGGTGGCGGGGGTGCCGGCGAAGGTGGTCCGGCGCTGGGATGCGGTGCGCGGCTGGGAGCCGCCCCTGCCGGTGGCGGGGCCGCCGAGCCTTGCGGAACTGGGGGAGGGTGCGGGGTAGTTGCGCCCCGGGCGGGTCACCCCGTCGCCAGCAGCACCGTTCCCACCAGGGCCAGCCCCGCCCCCGCCGCCTGCAGCGTCTGCATGCGTTCGCGCAGGACGCCGCGCGCTGCCAGCGCCGTGACCACGGGGTAGAGGGACGCCAGCACGGCCGCCACCGTCACGGGGCCGCTGTGGGCGGCGAGGTTGTACGTGCCGTTGGCCGCCACGTCCGCGAGGCCGATGAAGGCGAGCGCCGGCAGCGAGGAGCGGATCACGCTCCAGCCGCCTGCGGGCAGCGCGGGAGCGCCGCGGCGGGAGGAGAACAGGAGGACGGTCCCGCCGACCGCCACGTTGCACACGCGCTGGACGAACAGGGCGAGGAACAGGCCGGTCAGAGTGGTCGACGCCTCGGCGATCAGTGCCATGACCGAGCCGAAGCCGAATGCGGCCACCAGCGTGAGCACCAGGGTCTGCCGCTGCACGGGCGCCCCGCCCAGCCCCGGACCGCTGGCCAGGACGACGCCGACGATCGCGACCGCGATGCCCGCGAACTGCAGCAGCCCGGGCCGTTCGCCGAGCACGAGGCCGACGCCGACCGGCACGGCCACGCCGCCGAGCGCGCCCAGCGGGGAGACGACGCCCATCGGGCCGAGGGCCAGCGCCCGGTAGAAGCAGAGCAGGGCCGCCGTGCCCACGACACCCGCGGCCGCCGCGCACCACAGCCGGGGGCCGGCCTCGGACCAGGCGCCGGTGGCGACGACGATCGTGCCGAGAGCGCCCACGGCCAGCAGCTGGGAGACGAGCACCACGGTGAGGGCCGGCATCCGCCGGGTGAGGAGTCCGCCGCCGAAGTCGGCCAGGCCCCACATGAGGGCGGTGGCCAGGGCGAAGACCGGGGTCATGGAGCGCCTCGCAGTACAGTGTGGTGAACGATTGTGTGCACCGTGCTGTAGTGCAATGTGCTGAACTATTTAATCAAATAAATTGGACGGAACGGACCGGACCGTGACGGACCTCGACAAGCTCACGCAGTCGCTCGCCCGCAATCTCAAGCGCTGGCGCAGCGAGCGCCGCCTCACCCTCGACGCCCTGGCGGCGCGCTCCGGGGTCAGCCGCGGCATGATCATCCAGATCGAGCAGGCCCGGACGAACCCCAGCGTCGGCACCACGGTCAAGCTCGCGGACGCACTGGGCGTCAGCATCACCACCCTGCTCGAGCACGAGCAGGAGGGGCGGGTGCGGATCGTGCCGCCGCAGGAGGCCACGCACATGTGGTCCAGCGAGGCCGGCAGCCGGCACACGCTGCTGGTGGGCACCCAGGTCCGCGGCCCGATGGAGCTGTGGGACTGGCACATCGCGCCGGGCGACGCCAGCACCTCGGACCCCCACCCGCCCGGCACGGTGGAGCTGCTGCGCGTCACGGCCGGCGAGCTCACCCTCGTCGTGGAGGGCGAGGAGTTCCGCCTGCCCGCCGGCACCGCGGCGGCCTTCGAGTCCGACGTCCCGCACGGCTACCGCAACGACGGCGAGCGGCCGGTGGAGCTGACCATGGCCGTGGCCATCCCGCCCGTGGGCGGCTGTTAGCGTGGCGCGCATGCGCACGCCGATGGAAGCCTTCGAGGACGTCCGGCCCGCCGTGGAGCGCCTGGACCTGCTGGTCCGGCCGGTGGCCGACGCCCTGCGCGGCTGGACCGGCCCGGTCCCCGTCGAGGAGCTGCTGTACGTGGACACCGAGCCCGAGCGCGCCGACACGGCCGTGCTCGTGGAGAGCTACGGGCCGTGGCTGCTGGACCTGTCCGCCAACTGCGTCGTCGTCGCGGCCCGGCGCGGCGGCGAGGTCACCCTCGCCGCCTGCATGGTCCTCGGCCACACCCGGGCCGACGTCAACGGCGTCGTCCGCCGCCATCTCGGCGCCCGCAAGGCCTCGTTCGCGCCCATGGACACCGTGCTCGACGCGACCGGCATGGAGTACGGGGGCATCACGCCCGTCGGACTGCCCGCAGGATGGCCGGTTCTGGTCGATCAGGCCGTGGCCGGCAGCCCGCACGTCCTCATCGGCAGCGGCAGCCGCCGCGGCAAGCTCATCGTGCCGGGCAAGGCCCTCGCGGAGCTGCCCGGCGCGACGGTCCTCGCCGGACTCGGCGGCTGAGCCGGCCGGGTCTCAGCGGCGCAGGCGGGGGATCTCGATCGCCGGGCAGCGGTCCATCACCATCAGCAGGCCCGCCGCGCGCGTCCGTTCGTACGCCTCCTCGTCGATCACCCCCAGCTGGAACCACACCGCCTTCGCGCCGATCGCCACGGCCTCGTCCGCGACGGCGCCCGCCAGCTCGGAGTTGACGAAGACGTCGACCACGTCGACGTCGAAGGGGATCTCGCTCAGCGAGGCGTACCCCTTCTCCCCGTGCACCGTCTCGGCCTTCGGGTGCACCGGCACGACGCGCTTGCCGTGGTGCTGCAGCACCTCCGCGACGCGGAACGCCGCGCGCTGCTCGTTGGAGGACAGGCCGACCACGGCCCAGGTGTCGCCCGTGCCTTCGATGATCTTGCGGATGATCCCCGCCTCTGCGTACATGATCGGCTCAACGGCGGCCGCTGCCGGACCATTCCCGTGTCCGGCATAGGCTGGCGGGATGGCCGACGAATACCGGACAGTCGCGCGCGAGGGCGTGCACGAGATCGAGATCAGCAAGTCGCGCTTCATCTGTGCGCTCGCGCCCGCCGCGACCGAGGAGGAGGCGCAGGCGTTCGTCGCCCGCATCCGCAAGGAGTACCCCACCGCCCGGCACCACTGCTGGGCCTACGTCCTCGGCGCCGACGGCTCCGTGCAGAAGGCGAGCGACGACGGGGAGCCGGGCGGCACTGCAGGGGTGCCGATGCTGCAGATGCTCGTGCGGCGCGAGATGCGGTACGTCGTCGCCGTCGTCACCCGCTACTTCGGCGGCATCAAGCTCGGCGCGGGCGGGCTGATCCGCGCCTACGGCGGGGTCGTCGGCGAGGCCCTCGACACCCTCGAAACGGTCACCCGCCGCCGCTACCGGCTGGCCGCCGTCACCGTCGACCACCAGCGCGCCGGAAAGCTGGAGAACGAACTGCGGGCCACGGGACGGGCGGTGCGCGAGGTGACCTACGGGGCCGGAGTGCGCATCGAGATCGGGCTGCCCGAGGCGGACGTGGAGACCTTCCGCGCCTGGCTCGCGGACGCCACCGCGGGCACCGCGGAATTCGAGCTCGGCGGCGAGGCGTACGGGGACGTCTGAGGCAGCCCCGGACGCGGTCGACCTCGTCCCCGGCTTCACCCGGGATGTACCGTCCGTGCCCTCGGCCCCATCCGACCCCGCGTCGATGCCGGTGCGCATCCCGCACACCACGGGCTGCCACGGGCGCGGACCGCTTCGCGGTATCCGGTTTTCGGACGCCCTGTTACCGAATTCGCCGCAGTACTCGATTCTCTAGTCCTTTCACTAGTGATGGCGCCAAAGCCTCATCTCCTCTCAACCTCGTCGTTAGCGTTTCCGTCCACACGACAAGAGGCCTGATTTTTCGATCAGTTGAGGAGTAGCCGCATGCACGCTCGCCCGCTGTCTGAGACGACGATAACCGCTACGTTCCCGGCGACTGTTGGCGAGGCGCCGGCGGATTACAGGGCCTATGCGCGCCGTCGTAATTTCCTCTACCAGGATGGCGTGGTCATCTCCTCGATCATCCGCGCGCTCGACTCGCTCGGCCTGCTGGAAGCCGGCCCCGGCAAGGACTGCGGCCTCCCCGAAACCGGTTACCTGGGCGTGGTCCGGCGCGCCCTCGCGGGTGTCGGCTGGTTCGACGGTGACGCCGAGCCGGCAGGGTGGACGCCGTCCGGGCGGGCTGCCCTGCGCCATCGCGACGACCTCGTACAGGCAGGCCGGTTGCTTGCCGCGTTAGCCGGCAGCGCACCCGACTCGTGGAAGACCCCGTGGGATGCCGGGACCTCGGATGCCTTCTCGGCCGCAGTCAGGCGCTTGGAGGAACGGCACGCCGGCATCGAGCAGGACGAGCTCGCAGGAGTCTTTCTGGAAGGAGCGCTGGCAGTACCGGCAATGCTGTTGTTCCGCGCTCGCGAAGGCGGCGACGGAATCCCGCAGGACGTCGAACGTCTCCTCTCCTTGCTCGGCTGGGTCGACGCCGAGTGCTACTGGACCCCGAAAGGCCGGGCCTTCCGGGACTTCAGTGATCACTTCGCCCTTGCGGGCTCCTGCCTTCCCCTGCTGGCCCGTCTGGAAGAGCTGCTGCGCGGCGAGCTCGTCGTAAGCCCCGGCAGCGACCAGTGGCATTCCGGGCGCACGCTCATGGCGCGGGCCGGCTCGGCCGCTCATCACCGGTACTTCGTCGATGCGGACCCCATCTTCCAGGAGATGTTCGCTTCCGGCCGGCCTCCGGCATTCATCGCCGACATGGGGTGCGGGGACGGCAGTTGGCTCGCCCACCTGCACTCCCTGATCGGCGACAGCGTCCGTTACGTCGGGATCGATGCCGGCCCGGCTGCCCTCGACGAGGCCCGGCAGAAACTGCAGGATGCCGGCGTACCCGACCCGCTGCTCCTGCTGGGCGACGTCGCGTCGCCACTGGAACTGCGGGCGCAACTGGCCGAGCACGGGCTGTCGATCGAGGACGGCTTGCACATCCGCGCGTTCACCGATCACGAGCGGACTTACCACGGCGGATCGCCGTCCGATGTCCCCGGCTCGGCGTCCGGCGCGTATGTGGCGCCCGACGGCACGCCGCTGTCGGCCGCCGCGGTCGAGGCGGATCTCGTCGCGCATCTGGAGCGCTGGAAGCCGCACATCGGCAAGCACGGCATGGTGCTCCTCGAGGCGCACTGCGTGCCTCCGCAGGTCGCGTCCCGGCATCTCGGCACGCTGCACTCGGTCGCCTTCGATGTCTACCGCGGCCTGTCACACCAGTATCCGGTGGAGTACTCGACGTTCATGAGCTGCTGCCGTCGAGCCGGCCTGACTGCGGTGAGCCACCTCGAACGCCGCCACCCGGCCACGCGGCCTTTCGTCGCGGTCTCGGTCAACCAGTTGGTGTGCGCGCAGCCCAACCCCTTGGAGGTCATCCAGCCGGACGGCCTGAGCGGCCTGAACGGGCAGCTCCGGGCAACTGCGGTGACCGGACCGGACCTTGCGACGACCGTGCGGGCGGGGGACTGGCGCCCGGAACCGGGATCCGATCTGGACGACGGCCGCGGCCTGCACGAACTGCTCTACTACGACGGCGACTTGTCCCAGCCCCGCAGGTGGTCCTCCGGAGCGACCGGAGTCGTGGTCCGCGACGTCATGACCGCGATCCACGCGCGCGCCGAGCAGGCCGGCAGGGGCGACGTCATCCGAGTCCTGGACTACGGGGCAGGTACCGGCCTGGCGTCGATCGAACTCTCCAAGATCTGTATCGCGCAGGACCTGCCCGAAAGCCTCGCCGGCCGCGGCATCGGCTTCGAGCTCCACCTGGTCGACCTGCCGACCGGATGGTTCGCCCAGGGCTACGAACTCCTGAAGGACGTCCCGTGGGCCAGGTTCCACTCGCTGCGCGGGGACGACGGGGGATTCCGTGGTCTCCTCGACGTCATGAGCGGCGACCACGTCGACGTGGTGATGGCCAACATGGTGTTCCACCTGCTCCGTGAAGGCCCGATGCGGCACGCGGCCGCCTCGATCGCGGACGTACTGGCGCCCGGCGGCAAACTGGTCTTCAACGCGCCCGACCTCGCGCCCGCCACCAGGAATTCCGTTCTTTTCCACGACCCCAACCGGCTGCTCCGACAGCACTGGCTGAATGCGCTGGACGCAGCCGACCCGTCCGCTCTCCCGACACCTCTGCGCGAGGCTGTCGTCCGCGCGCGTTCGGCCGGAAGTCTGAACGCCCAGGAGCGTGCGGACCGCCGGATTCTGCCCACACCGCAGTCCATCGAAGGCGTTGTCGCGGCTCTCGAGCAGTTCATGACCGGCATCACGACCAGCCAGACTTTCGAACTGCTCGCCGAGGAAAACCTGGCGACCGCCCTCGTCCCGTCGAACCAGGCGGAATACCTCGCCGAGATCACCGACCGGGCGACGCGGGAGGCGGTCATTCGCCACATCGTGCGCGAACACGTCTTCCCGGAGATCTCCGCCGGGCCGGCCGCCACGGGCCGCGGCTACAACATCGAGTGGAAGTTCGGCGTCTTCGAGCGCCGCTAGGGCATTTCCAGGAGCTGTCGCACGGCCTTTCCGGCACCGCATGAATCATCAGAAGGAGACCCGGCCGGTGTTCAGACGTATTGCCATTGTCAATCGCGGTGAGGCCGCGATGCGCCTGATCCACGCGGTCCGCGATCTGTCCGCGCAGACGGGGAAGGCCATCGAGACGGTCGCGCTGTACACCGACGCGGACCGCGGCGCCACGTTCGTGCGGGAGGCAGACCGGTCGGTCTGCCTCGGTGCGACCGCGGACCGTCCCTATCTCGACCTGGCGGTGCTGGAGCGGGCCCTGGCGGAGTCGGGCGCGGACGCGGCGTGGCCGGGCTGGGGCTTCGTCGCGGAGGACCCGGCGTTCGCGGAGCTGTGCGAGAAGGCCGGGGTCACGTTCGTCGGCCCATCCGCGGAGGCCATGCGCAAACTGGGCGACAAGATCGGCGCGAAGCTGATCGCCGAGGAGGCCGGTGTTCCGGTCGCCCCGTGGAGCCGCGGCCCGGTCGCCACCCTGGAAGAGGCGCACCGGGCGGCGGAGCGGATCGGCTACCCGCTGATGCTGAAGGCGACCGCCGGCGGCGGCGGTCGCGGCATCCGGGTCATCACCTCGCCCGCCGACCTCAACGAGGCGTTGGAGCGGACCCGTTCCGAGGCGTTGCGGGCGTTCGGCAACGGCACGGTCTTCCTTGAGAGGCTCGTGACCGGTGCGCGGCACGTCGAGGTCCAGGTCGTCGCGGACGGCCAGGGCACGGCTTGGGCCCTGGGCGTGCGGGACTGCTCGGTGCAGCGCCGCAACCAGAAGGTCATCGAGGAGTCCGCCTCCCCGCTGCTGTCCGCGGAGCAGGTCATGGACCTGAAGGCGTCCGCGGAGCGGCTCGTCCTCTCGGTCGGCTACCGGGGTGCCGCGACCGTGGAGTTCCTCTACCACCCGGACGACAAGCAGTTCGCGTTCCTTGAGGTGAACACCCGCCTGCAGGTCGAGCATCCCGTCACCGAACTGACCACCGGCACCGACCTGGTGCGGATGCAACTGCACGTCGCGTCCGGCGGGCGCCTTTCCGGGGAGCGGCCCGCCGAGGCCGGGCACGCCGTCGAGGCACGGCTGAACGCCGAGGACCCGGACCGCGACTTCGCGCCCGCGCCCGGCCGCATCGCCCGCCTGGTCCTGCCGGCCGGGCCGGGGATACGCGTCGACACCGGCGTCAGGGAGGGCGACACGATCCCCGCGGACTTCGACTCGATGATCGCGAAGGTCATCGCCCACGGCCGCGACCGGGACGAGGCCCTGGCCCGGCTGCGGCGCGCCATGACCGAGACCAGCGTCGTCATCGAGGGCGGCGCCACCAACAAGAGCTTCGTCCTGGACCTGTTGGACCAGCCCGAGGTCACCGAAGGCAACCGCGAGGCCGGCTGGGCCGACACCGGCTGGATCGACCGGGTCCGCGCGCAGGGCCGCCTGGCCGCCCGCGAGCACTCCGGCGTCGCCCTCGTCACCGCGGCCGTCAGGGCCTACGAGGACGAGGAGGCGGCCGGCCGGCAGGCGCTGCTGGCCGCCGCCCGCGGCGGGCGGCCGCACGTCCGCCACGACCCAGGGCAGGCCGTCGACTACAGGCTCCGCGACGTCTCCTACCGGGTGCGGGTCGCGCGCCGCGGCCCGGACCGGTTCCGGGCCGAGATCACGGTCGGCGGCGACGTCGCCGTGGCCGACGCCGTGCTCGAGCGTTTCGACGGCTACAGCGGCGCCATCACCGTCAACGGGCAGCGGTTCCGGCTGACGACCTCCATGCACGGGCCCGTGCACCTGGTCGAGGTCGACGGCGTCGCGCACGGGGTCGGCCGTGCCGAGGGCGGCGTGGTCCGCTCGCCCGCCCCGGCCCTGGTGGTCGCGACCCCGGTCGCCGCCGGGGACGAGGTCGCCGAGGGCGCCCCGGTCCTGGTGCTGGAATCGATGAAGATGGAGACGGTGCTGCGGGCCCCGTTCCGTGCCCTGGTCCGCGAGTGCCCGGTGTCGGCCGGCACCCAGGTCGCGTCCGGTGAGCCGCTGCTGCACCTGGAGCAACTGCCCGACGAGGACGGTGCGTCCGGCGACGGCGCGGCAGTCACCGGCGCCGTGGATACGGGGGAGCAGGCCATCGACCTGCCTGTGCTGGTGGGCAGCGGCTCGGCCGCGGACCTGGCCGGCGCGTGCCTGCGGGACCTGCGCGGCCTGCTGCTCGGGTTCGACGGCGACGCCGACGACCGCAAGTTCCTGCGTGCCGGATACCTGGACGCCCGCGCCGAACTGGGCGACGAGCTCGTCCCCGCGGAGCTGGACCTGCTCACCGTCTTCGCCGACTTGTCGGAGCTGGGCCGGAACCGGCCGGTCCGCCGGGCGGGGGACGCGGGCCCGGACCCGGCCGCGACCGGCCCCGCGGGCTTACTGCACAGCCCGCGCGAGTACTTCCACGCCTATCTGGGCAGCCTCGACGTGGACCACGCCGGGGTTCCCGAGGCGGTCCGGGCCCGGCTGCGCCGGGTCCTGGCCCACTACGGTGTCACCGGGCTGGACCGGACGCCGGAGCTGGAGACGGCGGTCTTCCGGATCTTCCTCGCGCAGCAGCAGATGGCCGACGGCGCCGTGATCGTCTCCGAGCTGCTGCGGCAGTGGCAGGCGAGCCCACCGCCCGCCGAGCCCACCCGGGAGCAGGCGCGCCCGGCCCTGGAACACCTCGTCGAGGCGACCCGGGCACGGTTCCCCGCGGTGTCGGACCTCGCCCGCGGCGTCGTGTTCCGTTGGTTCACCCAGCCGGTGCTGCGCCGCAGCCGGGCCCGCGTGTATGCCGCGGTCCGCGCGGACCTGCGCCACCTCGACGCGAACCCGGTCGCTGCCGACCGCGGCGACCGCATCCGGGCGATGGCCGTCGGCCCCGAGCCCCTCGTCCGGCTGCTCGGGCAGCGGATCGTCCGCTCCACGCGCCTGGCGGGGGCCGACCGGCCCGGCCTGGATCACGCGCCACTGCTGGAGGCCCTGACCCTCAGCCACTACGGCAACCGGCGCCCGGCGGAGGCCACCACCGTCGGCATCGCCGGGCACCGGTTCGTCACCGTGGAGCACGCAGACACCCTCGCGGCAGGACAGGCCGGCGCCGTGACCCGGGTCGCGGCCACCACCACGGACATCGCCGGCCTGCCGGACGCGGTCGCGGCCACCGGGACCCTGTCCGGCCGGGCGCCCGGCGGCGGCCTGGCCGCCGACATCTACGTCGCCTGGGCCGGCCGGCCCGCCGCCGACGAGATCGCTGAGGCGGTCACCGGCGCCGTCGCGGCGCGGCCGGTGCCCGCCGGGGTCGTCCGGATCACCGTCACGGTCGTCGTCACGGTCGCCGGCACTGCGGGCACCGTCATGCAGCATCACTTCACCTTCCGGCCCGGCGACGGCGGTTGCCTGGTCGAGGACCGGCAGGTCCGCGGCCTGCACCCGCAGACCGCCGAGCGGCTGCAGCTCGGCCGGCTCCGCGAGTTCGGCATCACCCGGCTGCCGTCCGGGGAAGAGGACCTGCACCTGCTGCGGGCCGTCGCGAAGAGCGACGGCAAGGACGAGCGGCTGATCGCGATGGGCCAGGTCCGGGACCTGACCCCGCTGCGCGACGCCGACGGCCGGCTCGTCGCCCTGCCCGAGGTGGAGAACACCCTCGCCGCCTGCTGCGACGCGATCCGCACCGCCGGGTCACAGCAGCCGGGTGGCACGGAGACAGGGACCAACCGAATCATCATCTACGTGTGGCCCTCCAGCGACTTCAGCGCGCAGGAACTGGCCCCGCTCATCCGCCGGCTCCGGCCGTCCGTGTCCGGCGTCGGCCTGGAAGAGGTCCAGCTCGTCGTCCGGCAGTGCCGGGCGACCGGGAAACCGGCCGAGACGTCCCTGCGGATCACCGCCGACCCGCAGGGCGCCCCGGTGCTGCACGCCGGCCCGCCGCCGACCGACGTGATCCTGCCGCTGGACGGCTACCGGCGGAAGGTCCTGTCCGCGGCCCGTCGCGGCGCCGTCTACCCCTACGAGCTCATCGGCCTGCTCACCGGGGACAAGGGCACGTTCACCGAGTACGACCTCGAGCCCGGCGAGGCCGTCTGGGCCGGCACCGTGCGCAGGCGACTCGTCCCTGCAGCCCGGCCGAAGGGGAACAACACCGCGGGCATCGTCGCCGGCGTCGTCACCACGCCCACCGCCGTGCACCCCGAGGGCGTCACCCGCGTGGCGCTGCTCGGCGACCCGACGAAGTCCCTCGGCTCCCTGTCCGAGCCCGAGTGCGCCCGCGTCATCGCCGCCCTCGACCTGGCCGAGGAGATGCGGGTCCCGATCGAGTGGTTCGCCATGTCCGCCGGCGCGAAGATCTCCATGACCTCGGGCTCGGAGAACATGGACTGGGTCGCCGCCGCGCTCAAGCGGATCGTCGAGTTCACCCAGGCCGGCGGCGAGATCAACATCGTCATCGCCGGGATCACCGTCGGCGGCCAGCCGTACTGGAACGCCGAGGCGACGATGCTCATGCACACCAAGGGCGTTCTGGTCATGACCCCGGACTCGGCGATGGTCCTCACCGGCAAGCAGTCCCTCGACTTCTCCGGCGGCGTGTCCGCCGAGGACAACTTCGGCATCGGCGGCCACGACCGGATCATGGGACCCAACGGCCAGGCCCAGTACTGGGCACCGAACCTCACCGCCGCGGCCGCGCTCCTCATGACCCACTACGACCACGCCTACATCGCGCCCGGCGAGCGGGCACCGCGCCGGGCCCTGACGACCGACCCGGCCGACCGGGACGTCCGCGGCTACCCGCACCCGGCCGACGGCAGCGACTTCGCCACCGTCGGCGAGATCTTCTCCGACGTGTCCAACCCGGACCGCAAGAAGCCGTTCGACATCCGCACCGTGATGCGGGCCGTCGCCGACCAGGACCATCCCGTCCTCGAGCGGTGGGCGGGCATGGCCGACGCCGAGACCTCCGTGGTCCAGGACGCCCGCATCGGCGGACGCCCGGCCTGCCTGCTCGGCGTCGAGTCCCACGCCGTGCCCCGGCGCGGCTGCCCACCCACCGACGGCCCGGACACCTACACCGCCGGCACCCTGTTCCCCATGTCGTCGAAGAAGGTGGCGCGGGCGATCAACGCCGCCTCCGGCAACCGGCCGCTCGTGGTCCTGGCGAACATGTCAGGGTTCGACGGCTCCCCGGAGTCGATGCGCAAGCTCCAGCTGGAGTACGGCGCCGAGATCGCCCGGGCGGTCGTCAACTTCGACGGCCCGATCGTGTTCTGCATCATCTCCCGCTGCCACGGCGGCACGTTCGCCGTGTTCTCCAAGGCGCTCAACCCGAGCATGACGATCCTCGCCGTCGAGGGCTCGTTCGCCTCGGTGCTCGGCGGCGCCCCCGCCGCCGCGGTCGTGTTCTCCGGCGAGGTCCGCAAGCGCACCGCAGCCGACCCCTGCGTCGCCGCACTCCGGGAAAAGGCGGCCGCCGCCGGCACGGCCGACCGCGCCGCGCTGAACGTCGAACTGGCCGAGGTCACCGCGGCCGTCCGGGCGGAGAAACTCAGCGAGGTCGCCGCCGAGTTCGACGGGATCCACACCATCCAGCGGGCCGTCGAGGTCGGCTCCGTCGACAGGATCATCAGCGCGGCGGACCTGCGCCCCGCGATCATCGACGCGATCGAGACCGGGCTGCGTCGTAGGACAGCGGCCCGCGTGACATCCGGGGACAGGGATGTCGAACTGGTCAACAACACCCCCGGGCCCCACGCTCCTGGTACGTGACAGTCCTGGGAGGCCGGCGCCGGACAACTATGAAAGGCGAGTTGTCTGGGCTCGTCGACGACGTTGCGCAAATCCTCGGTGTCGGTGAGTCATGGTTTCCGGACATCGTGGAGCGACTGCCGGAGGGGCGCCTTGCTGCTGCCGGTGAGTCGCAGCCTGACCTGCGGCGATCCGGTCGTGTGGGACGTCGTGCACTGCTGTTCGCCGATCAGGAGCAAACCAGCATATTCGGGGTGAAGCGGTCGCGTTCATAAGGGGGTGTGATCGACCCTGAAAGGTGGCGTGACGGTGTTCTCCTCGTGGCTTGATCGTCTCGGCCTCCGGTCCGGCCGCCGATAACATCCGCCCGAATTGGCGTCAGAAATCCATGGCGGCCCGTGCCCGGCGCGGACTGACAGGCGGCTTCGCGGCCGAATGACTCTGTACTGCACCATCCGTCCAGAAAAGGACCCATCCCCGTGACCGAACTGGCCATCACCGGCCGCCCCTTGCTGGATTGCGCCGTCATCAGCGAGCCGTTCCCGCTGTACGTGTCCGACCCCCACGGCATTCCTCTGCGGGGGAACTGACATGGCGGGGAAGGCCATCATCGGCGGCCGGGTCAACGTGACGGGGAACATCACCGCACACGGCCGTCTTGTCATCGACAACCCCGTCGGCAGCCAGGAGTTCACCTGCTCGGGTACGGACGAGGACCAGCATTTCACCGTCCCGGACAGCGTCACTCTCCTCGCCCTTCACCTGCAGGGCGCGGCCGGTGCCGGTGGCGATCGCGGTGGCAAGGGCGCTGCCGTCCAGGCCCTGTTGTACGTGAATCCGCAAGACCGGCTGACCGTGCGCATCGCCCGGGACGGCGCTTCGGGGGCCTCCGCAAAGGTCTTTCGCGGCGATGCCCTGATCGTGGGAGCGGGCAGCGGCGGGGACGTCGGTGCGCCGGGGCAGCGTGGCGTCGACGGGGCGAGTGGAGACAACGGAGGACAGGCCGACTCCGATGGCGTGGCAGGCGGCGGAAGCGGTGGGACCGGCGGGCACGGGGGAGACGGCGGCAACGGCGGGCACGCCGGGGTGGTCACGCCCTCCGGAGGCAGGGCGGCGGGTGCGGCGGGAGGCTACGGCTCGGCCGGCGCTGCCGGCGGCCATGGCGACTCCGGCGGAAAGGGATGGGGCTGGGCTGCCGAAAACGGCGGGGGCGGGGGTGGAGGGGGCAATGGCGGAACACCCTCCGGCGCCGGTTCCGGCGGCGGGGCAGGAGACCAGGGGGGCAACGCCGGGGGAGGCGGCAGCGGGCAGCGAGGCGGAGACCGGGGCTCTCCCAAGACGTCGGACAGATCCAACCGTGGTGGTTGGGGCGGCGGAGGGGGCCGAGGGGGCGACGGCGGTGCAGGCGGCCGGGGCGGTGCGCGCGGGAGCGAGGAAGCCCGAGGGGCCGACGGCAGCGCGGGCTCGGCGGGTTGCGGAGGCGGTGGAGGCGGCGGCGCAGGCTCCGGCCAGTGCTTCATGGGCTGCGCCGGTGGCGGCGGAGGAGGCGGCGGTGGCGGTGGCGCCGGCGGTCACGGTGGTCAAGGCGGCACGGGTGGCGACAGCTACTTCGACGCCGCCAAGGCAACGCTGATCTCCGCGACCGCGGACAACTCCGGCGCCGCGCGGGTCACCATCTCCTGGGGAAAGTACTCCATCCCCGCGTGACCGGACGACTGGGGCGTGTCCGGCGGATCTTCGTCACGCGGCACCACGGCGCCCCGTAAGGGGCGCGGGGAACTGCGCGATCAGCCACGACGCGCCCGCAGTCGAGGTTCTCGGGGCTTCGCCCCGGACCCCTGCGGTGGCGCGTCGGCTGCGGGCCGGTGGGGGCTTGTCGCGCAGTTCCCCGCGCCCCTTAC
>NZ_JBSFWU010000133.1:0-17220 GCF_053594995.1 Streptomyces sp. NPDC002536 | reverse complement strand
CTCCACCACGCTCTTCCCATCTACGCACCGTCCCGGGGGTCCGGGGCGAAGCCCCGGGACTTCGGCTGCGGGCGCGTCGTGGCTGGTCGCGCAGTTCCCCGCGCCCCTGACGGGGCGCCGTGCTTACGGCGCCAACGCGGCCGCCTGCTCCCGCAGTTCCACCTTGCGCACCTTGCCGCTCACCGTCATCGGGAACGCCTCCAGGATCCGCACGTACCGCGGCACCTTGTAGTGCGCCAGCCTCCCCCGGCAGAAGCGCGCGAGCTCCTCGCGGCTGAGCGTGTCCGCCGGGTTCCGCAGGATCACGCAGGCCATGATCTCCTCGCCGTACTTCTCGTCCGGCACCCCGACGACCTGCACGTCGGCGATCTTCGGGTGGGTGTGGAGGAACTCCTCGATCTCCCGCGGATAGACGTTCTCCCCGCCCCTGATGATCATGTCCTTGATGCGGCCGACGATCCGGACGAAGCCCTCCTCGTCCATCACGGCCAGGTCGCCGGTGTGCATCCAGCGTTCGCCGTCGATCGCCTCGGCCGTGCGCTCCGGGTCGTTCCAGTAGCCGAGCATCACCGAGTACCCCCGGGTGCACAGCTCCCCCGGCTCCCCGCGCGGCACGGCCTCACCCGTCGCGGCGTCGACGACCTTCACCTCGACGTGCGGCAGCACCCGCCCCACCGTCCCGGTGCGCCGCTCCAGGTCGTCGTTCCGGCCCGTCTGGGTGGAGACCGGCGAGGTCTCCGTCATGCCGTAGCAGATGGCGACTTCGGCCATGTGCATCTCCGCCACCACCCGTTTCATCACCTCCGCGGGGCAGGGCGATCCGGCCATGATGCCCGTGCGCAGCGACGACAGGTCGTACGTGGCGAAGTCGGGCAGGGCGAGCTCGGCGATGAACATCGTCGGGACGCCGTACAGCGCCGTGCAGCACTCGCGCTCCACGGCGTGCAGGGCGGCCGTGGCATCGAACGACGGTGCCGTCACGACGATGCAGGCGCCGTGCGAGGTGGCCGCCAGGTTCCCCATGACCATGCCGAAGCAGTGGTAGAAGGGCACGGGCAGCGCGATGCGGTCCGCCGCGGTGTAGCCGAGGGCCTCCCCCACGAAATAGCCGTTGTTGAGGATGTTGCGGTGGGAGAGCGTGGCCCCCTTCGCGAAGCCCGTGGTGCCCGAGGTGTACTGGATGTTGACCGGGTCCTCGCAGTGCAGGCCCGCCTCGCGCGCGGCGAGCCGGGCCGGGTCGGTGCTCCGGCCGAGCTCGACGAGCCCGGTCCAGGTCGGGTCGTCGATGTAGACGACGTCGCGCAGGGCCGGGCAGCCGGAGCGCACCTGCTCGACCATGCGCCGGTAGTCGCTGGTGCGGTGCTCGATGGAGGAGACGAGCAGCGAGATGCCCGCCTGGCGCAGCACATAGTCCAGTTCGTGCACCCGGTAGGCGGGGTTGACGTTGACCATGACGGCGCCGATGCGGGCGGTGGCGTACTGGACCAGCACCCACTCCGGGCAGTTGACCGCCCAGATGCCCACCCGGTCGCCCTTGGCCACCCCCTTGGCGAGCAGCCCGAGCGCGACCTCCTCGACCGCCCGGCCGAACTCCGCGTACGTCCAGCGGCGTCCGCTCGGGACGTCGACGAGCGCTTCGCGGTCCCCGAAGGCCGCGACCGTGCGGGCCAGATTGGCGCCGATGGTCTCCTCCAACAGCGGGGGGTCGGTGGGGCCCGCCGCATAGGAGAGCGGGAGAGCGCTCACCGGTGGTCCTCCTCCCGGTACTCGGCCGTTCCGTCGCCCTGCGCGGTGCGCTCGCGCAGCTCGATGCGGCGGATCTTGCCGGACACGGTCTTGGGCAGCTCCGCGAACTCCAGGCGGCGGATGCGCTTGTAGGGGGCGAGCACGGCGCGCGAGTGGGCGAAGAGGGCCGCGGCCGTCTCCGGACCGGGCTCCCATCCCTCGGCGAGGACGACGTAGGCCTTGGGCACGGACAGCCGCACGGGATCGGGCGCGGGGACGACCGCGGCCTCGGCCACCGCCTCGTGTTCGAGGAGGGCGCTCTCCAGCTCGAAGGGGGAGATCTTGTAGTCGCTCGACTTGAACACGTCGTCACGGCGCCCGACGTAACGGATGTACCCGTCCGCATCCCGCGCCCCGATGTCCCCGGTGCGGTAGTAACCGCCCTCCATCGCCTCGGCCGTGCGTTCCGGGTCGCCCGCGTACCCGGTCATCACGCCCACCGGCAGGGCCGAGAGGTCGACGGCGATCTCGCCCTCGTCGGCGGGCTCCCCGGTGTGCGGGTCGAGCAGGACGACGGTGTAGCCGGGGCTGGGCCGGCCCATGGAGCCCGTCTTGAGCAGTTGGCCGGGCGGGTTGGCGACCTGGACCGTGGTCTCGGTCTGGCCGAAGCCGTCGCGGATGGTCACTCCCCACGAGCGCCGCACCGCCTCGATGACCTCGGGGTTGAGCGGTTCGCCCGCGGAGACGGCCTCGCGGGGCGGGGTGTGCAGCGCGCCGAGGTCGGCCTGGATGAGCATGCGCCACACGGTGGGCGGTGCGCAGAAGGTGGTGACGCCGCAGCGGTCCATCTCGGCCATGAGGCGGGCGGCGTCGAAGCGAGTGTAGTTGTGCACGAAGACGGTGGCTTCGGCGTTCCAGGGCGCGAAGAGGTTGGACCAGGCGTGCTTGGCCCAGCCCGGCGAGGAGATGTTGAGGTGGACGTCGCCGGGCCGCAGGCCGATCCAGTACATGGTGGTCAAGTGACCTACGGGGTACGAGACATGGGTGTGCTCGACGAGCTTGGGGCGGTCGGTGGTGCCGGAGGTGAAGTAGAGGAGCAGGGAGTCGCCGGCCCGGGTGGGCCCGTCGGGGGTGAAGCCGGCGGGGGCGGTACGGGAGTCCTCGTAGCCGAGCCACTGCCCTCCGGGCGGGGTGCCCCGCCCGCTGAGCG
Organism: Streptomyces sp. NPDC002536; assembly: GCF_053594995.1. Lineage (NCBI taxonomy): Bacteria > Bacillati > Actinomycetota > Actinomycetes > Kitasatosporales > Streptomycetaceae > Streptomyces > Streptomyces sp. NPDC002536. The sequence continues at coordinate 14,285 of NZ_JBSFWU010000133.1, read as the reverse complement.
GAGTGGCACCGACGGCGATACGCCGGTAATCGCCCGGCACGTCCGCGAACTTGGCGGTGTCCTCGGCCCGGACGACCACGTGCCGCGCGCCGCCGCGCGCGATGCGGTCGGCGAGGTCGGCGGGGCCCAGCAGCGGGGTGGCCGGGATGACGACGGCGCGCAGCTTCATGGCGGCCAGGGCCGTCTCCCACAGCTCGGCCTGGTTGCCGAGCATGACGAGGATGCGGTCGCCGGCCCGTACGCCGTGGCCGCGCAGCCAGTTGGCCACCTGGTCCGAGCGGCGGCGCAGGGCGTCGAAGGAGTGGCGCTCCTCGCTGCCGTCCTCCTCCACGATCCACAGGGCGGTGCGGTCGTTGCCCTCGGCGATGCAGTCGAACCAGTCGAGCGCCCAGTTGAACGTCTCGGGCCTCGGCCAGGCGAAGCCCTCGTACGCCGCTTTGTAGTCCTCGCGGTGGGCGAGCAGGAAATCCCGTGCGGCCCGGAATCCGCTCGCGGCGCCGTTCTCGTCGGCGGGTTTCGTTGCCGTCACTGTTCCTCCTGATTGCTGCTGCGTTGTTGCTGCGTTGCTGTGTTGCTGCTGCGTTGCCGTGTTGTCGCCGGTGGTGCAGGACAGCCCCCGGTCCGGCATGCGGAATGCCACGGTCCGCCCCAGACTGGACAGGCGACGGCGATCGTCGGCGTTCGGCACAGGCCCATTCACAGGCCCACGTCAATGAGCCGTCAAGGGTGCACCGGGCAGGGTCAACAGGCTGTCAAGGAGGCGCTCGTCCGGCACAGGTCCGGGCATAGCGTGAGCGACGCAGCTCCCACTCCTCCCGAGGACCGTCATGCATCTCAGCCGTACCCCCTCCGAGGCGGCCGCAGTCGCCGCCGTCATCAGCGACATCACGGGCGACTCCGCCCGCGCCGACGACGGGGAACCCTCCCATCCCATGACCGCCCGGCGCGCCACCGAGCCCCTGTACGTGCCCGTACGGCGCTGCCGCGGCGGCTTCGCGCTCCGCGTCTTCCGCACCCCCCTCGGCTCCCGCACGGCCGTCGCCTTCACCTCGGGGCGGCGGCTTCTCGACTGTCTGGGCCCCGGAGCGGACTCCGTGCGCCTCGCCCTTCCCGCGGTACGGGCCCTGGCCGAGCCCCTCGGCGTCGCCCTGGTCTCCGTGGACCCGCAGCTGACGGCCCCCGCCGTGACGTCCCTTCCCGAGGGCCCCGAGCTCCTTCCGGTCACCCCCGCCTGACCTCCGCCGTCCGGCCCCCGTACCGCACCACTGCCCACCGCACCACCCGAAGGAGGCCCTTCGTGTCCCTTCCCCTTGCCTCCGCCGCCGTTCCCCGGCTGCCGCACCAGTCCCCTCCCCCCACCGCTCCCCTCTGGCCCGCGTCCTTCGACGAGCCGTTCCCGGGCGGCGCCCCGACCGTCGGAGGCGTCCCGCTCGCCGAACTCGCCGACCGCTTCGGCACCCCCGCCTACGTCGTCGACGAGGGCGAGATCCGGGCCCGCGCCCGCGCCTGGAAGGCGGCCCTGCCCGACGCCGACGTCGCCTACGCCGGCAAGGCCTTCCTCACCCGCGCCATGATCCGCTGGATCGCCGAGGAGGGCCTCCACCTGGACGTCTGCTCGGCCGGCGAGCTCGAACTCGCCGCCCACGCGGGCTTCCCCGCCGAGCGCATCATCCTGCACGGCAACGCCAAGAGCCCCGACGACCTGCGCACCGCCCTGCGCCTGGGCGTGGGCCGCATCGTCATCGACAGCACCTGCGAGATCGCCCGCATCGCCTCCCTGGTGCCCGCAGGTGCGCGCCAGCGCGTGCTGGTCCGCGTGGTGCCGGGCGTGACGGCCGGTGCGCACGTGGCCGTGCAGACCGGAATGGACGGGCAGAAGTTCGGCCTGCCCGTCTCCGGCGGCGAGGCGGAGGAGGCGGTGGCCCGGGTCCTGGGCCAGCCCCGCCTCGAACTGGTCGGCCTGCACTGCCACCTGGGCTCCCAGATCGCCTCCGTGAACCCGTACGTCACGGCCGTGCGCCGCCTCGTGACCCTGCTGGAACGCCTGCGCGACGTGCACGGCGTGACCTTCCCCGAACTCGACCTCGGCGGCGGCTTCGCCATCGCCTACCGCGACGGCGACCACGCGATCGATCCGCGCGCGTACGCCGAACGGGTGACGGCCGAACTCTCCCTCCGCTGCGCCCATGCCGACCTGCCGGTCCCGCGCCTCACGGTCGAGCCCGGCCGCTGGATCGCGGGCCCGGCGGGCGTCGCCCTCTACCGCGTCCTGGCCGTCAAGACCACGGGCACCCACACCTTCGTCGCCGTCGACGGCGGCATGAGCGACAACCCCCGCCCGGCCCTCTACGGCGTCCGCTACACGGTCCGCCTCGTGGGCCGCACCTCACCGGTGCCGGCCCGCACCATGACCGTGGTCGGCCGCCACTGCGAGGCCGGCGACGTTCTCGCCGAGGACGTCCCGCTCCCGGGCGACATCCGCCCCGGGGACGTCCTGGCGGTCCCGGCGTCGGGTGCGTACCACGTGTCGATGGCCTCGGCCTACAACCTGGTCGGCCGACCGCCGGTGGTCGCGGTCGCGGACGGGCAGGCCCGGCTCCTGGTGCGCCGGGAGACGCTGGAGGATCTGCGGGGGCGCGACGTCGGGGAGTGACGGAACGTGCACAACCACTTGCCCTGCGGGACTACCATGGCTTGGCAACAAGCCAGTTCCGCAGGGGGAGTTGCGTCATGGCGGGTTGGACGTTCGGGCAACCGAAGCTGGGCTGGGAGTTCTTCGGCACCGAACTGAAGCGGCTCCGGGAGGCGGCGGGGCTCACCCAGCAGGAGCTGGGCGCACGCGTCTTCTGCTCGGGGTCGTATATCGGCCAGTTCGAGACGGGGATCCGGAAGCCGCAACTGGACCTGGCAGAGCGGATGGACGTGGTGCTGGGCACGGGCGGCCTGTTGGGGCGGATGTGCAAGCGGCTGATCGATGCGTCGCCGCACGCCACGTACTTCTCGGAGGCGGCGTACCTCGAATCGATCGCGGTGACGATCCGCGAGTACGCGACGATGTTCATGCCGGGCCTGCTGCAGACGGCCGCTTACGCTCGGGCTGTCATCTTGGCCAGTCGGCCCGTCGCACCCGAGGAGTGGATCGAAGGCAGGGTCGCCGCACGGCTCGACCGAGCTCGCATTCTCCATCACCCAACCAGCCCCATGGTCTGGGCAGTTCTCGACGAGAACGTCCTCAGGCGACCAGTCGGCGGAGCCGCCGTGATGCACGAACAGCTCCGTCACATCGCGGATCTGGCCCAGCGGCGCCGCATCGTCCTTCAGGTACTGCCCTTCGCGGCAGGGGCTCCAGGGTGCTCCGGAATGCTCTCCCTCATGACCTTCGAGGACGCGCCTCCCGTGGCCTACCACGAGGGGCCGAAGACAGGAAATCTCCTGGACGACCCGGCCATCGTCGAACAGTGCGAACTGGCCTACGATCTCGTCAGGGCATCCGCCTTGTCGCCGGAAGAATCCCTGACCCTGGTCGAATCCGTGGCGGAGGACTACGCGAGATGAGCACTCGGCAAGCGTGGCGCAAGAGCACATACAGCAATGGTGATGGTGGCGACTGCCTCGAAATTGGGGTTAACACCCGGACCGTGTGGCGCAAGAGCACGTACAGCGATGGCGACGGCGGAAGCTGCGTGGAAGTAGGGCTTCGGGAAGCGAGCGCAGCTTGGCGCAAGAGCACATACAGCGACGGAGCCAGCGGTAGCTGCCTGGAGATATCCGACGCCCTCCCCGGCACAGTCCCCATACGCGACAGCAAGACGGCCCCGGCAGGCCCCGCGCTAGCGGTCCCGGCCGGGGCCTGGTCGTTGTTCGTCGCGGCCGTCAAGGCCAACGCGTGGGTACGGGGTGCAGGCGCCGTCCGTACTCCGTAGGCTCGTATACGGACGTACCACGGCACATGGAGCCCCCCATGACCACACCCCGGGACCTGGCCATCATCGCCATGGGCACGACCCCCGGCCACCCCGTGGAGCAGGGCCGGCTGTCGCTCGCGCTCGCCGGCGCGGAGTTGATCGACCTCATGGCTGCGGAGGCCGTCACGCTGGACGACGACCGGATCGTGCCCGGCCGCGCGGCGGTCACAGCCGACCGCCTGCTGGACGAGGCCGCGGCGGCGCTCACCCGCGAGGCGCCGTACGAGTCCGTCGACGACTGGCTGTGGCGCAGAGGCCGCGGACTGGCCGCGGCCTATACGGCCGCCCTGGAGGCGGACGGGCAGCTCACGCGGCAACGCCCCCACTGGAAGCCGTTCGGTGCCGGCCGGACGACGCTGGCCGACTCGCTCGACCGCCGCCTGGCGGAAGACCGTTGGGCGGCGGACGAACCCGTCCTCACCGCCCTTGCCACGGCTGTCGGGATCCGCGACGACGGGACCGGGGACACCCCGGCCCCGGCCGACGACGCGACCGCGGCCGTGCTGGCCGCGGTCAACGACGCCCTGCTGGAACTGGAGGCTGCCCGGCAGCGACGGGACATCGAGCAGGCGGCCTTCGACAACATCTGGCGGGGCCAGTGACGTAGCGCTCCGCGGAGGTGCAGTGCGTCGGCTGCGGGCTCGTCGTGGCTCGCCAAGTCCGCCTACGGTCCGGTGAGATCGCAGGCCCACACGTACCAGACCGGGTGCCAGTCACCGTTGATGATCCCCGTCGGGGCGGGAGGCGTGTCGGAAAGGTACGTGTACCCCTTGCCGTAGAACGAGGCCACGAGCCCGTCGGACTGGTAGTTCCGCCACGAGCCCCCGCTGTTCCAGCCGTTGGGGATCTCGTGGAACATCCCGCACGCACCCCGCTGCCAGATCTCCCCCGTTCCGTTGCGGCCCTTCCAGCCGCAGAAGTTGCCCCGTCGGCATGACTCGTAGACCGTGACCTTCCGGGCTGCGCTGGCGGCGAGGTCGCGGGCGTATTTCTCTCCCGGAATGGGCACGGTGATCTCGCCGCCCTTGAGGGAGATCGTGTTCAGGCCTGTCCGACGGCCCCCCGTCACGCGGACCTCCTGGTCCACGGCTCTCTGGAGTTCCCCGATCTGTCCGGCGTTCAGCCCGGCGGCGCGCCCCTCCTCGACGAACTTCGCTGTGCTGGAGGCCGGATCCGCCGTGGCCGGGGCCGTCGTGAGAACCAGCCCGGCCGCGACGGCCGCTGTGGCGATACCGATGCTGCGGAGTGCGCGCACGGCTTCCCTCCCTGCGTCGACGAACGCTTCGGCAGGGATGTCTAGTCGACCGGCCCGCCGGAGTCCATGCCGGAGTAACAGGTTCCGGAACATGCTGCGATGGCTTGAAATCGCCGGCGCCGCGTGAGCACCGAGCGGCGTACGTTCGGACGTCGACGAACGAGCGTGGAGACCGCCCCGTACAGCGCGCGCAGCCGCAAAACCCTGTCCGGTCGTCGATGCATCGTTTCTGCCGAATTCCCCGTTCCGATATCCGAAGGGAATCTCTCGAACACGTCGCAAAAAATTCAGGCCGCACGTTCGGCGATGTCGAACGCGAAATCGCGCCATAGCGAACCGCATTGGTGACGTGGCCATACGGCGTGGCTAGCTTGTTCCGCGCACAGCAGTAAGTAAGCACAGCACAGGGGGAGTTGGGCATGACCATGAGGCAGGTACACCGCAATCGTCACCACGAGGACGTGACCGTCAATCCGCTCTACAGCGGTCTGGTTCCGCCGGAAGGGGTTCCGCGCTACCGCCTCGCAGCCGGGCCGATGGCTCCCGACAGTGCGGCCGCTCTGATTCGCGACGAGCTCATGCTCGACTCCAATGCCAGGCTGAATCTGGCGACCTTCTGCACCACCTGGATGGAGCCGCAGGCCAGGGACCTGATATCCGAGTCCCTCGACCGGAACCTGATGGACCACGACCAGTATCCGCAGACGGCCGAGCTCGAGTCCCGCTGCGTGAACATCCTGGCCCACCTCTGGAACGACCCCGGCACCGACGGTTTCGGCTGTTCCACCGGCGGTTCCAGTGAGGCGGCCATGCTGGCCGGGCTGGCCATGAAGTTCCTCTGGCGCGACCGTCGTCGTGCCGCAGGCCTGCCGGTTGACCGGCCGAACCTCGTCCTGCCCAGCGCCGTGCACACGTGCTGGCTCAAGTTCTGCCGCTACTGGGAGGTGGAGCCCCGGCAGGTCCCGATCCGGGAACCGCACTTCACCGTCGATCCCGACGACGTCGCCGCTCACTGCGACGACAACACCATCGGGGTGGTGGCCATCCTCGGGTCCAGCGCACTCGGCAAGTACGACCCGGTGGACAAGATATCCGCAGCCTTGGACCGGCTGCAGGCCCGGCGGGGCCTGGACATTCCGCTGCACGTCGACGCTGCGGTCGGCGGATTCATCGCCCCCTTCCTGGAACCTGATCAGGTGTGGGACTTCCGGCTGCCGCGGGTGCGCTCGATCAACACCTCCGGGCACAAGTTCGGTCTGGTGTATCCCGGTGTCGGATGGATCATCTATCGGGACCGGACCGCGCTGCCCAGGGATCTGATCTTCGAATGCGACCTGCTCGGCGGCAGCGTCCCGACGTTCTCGCTCACGTTCTCCCGGTCCGGCGCGCCCGTCGTGGCGCAGTACTACGCGTTTCTGCGCCTCGGGTTCGACGGATACCGGACGGTCCAGCAGGCCTGCCGGGACACGGCGCAATACGTCGCCGAGGAGATCGCGAAGATACCCGGGCTGGACGTGGTCTCGCACGGCACCCATCTGCCGGTCGTGGCATTCCGCACGCGGCCCGACGACGCCATGACGGTATTCGACATCCATGAACGGATGCGCAAACACGGCTGGCAGCTGCCCGCATATCGCCTCTCCGCCGGCCTGGAGGACGTCGCCGTGATGCGGATCGTGGTCCGCAACGGATTCAGCCGCGACACGGCCGAACTGATGCTGCGCGCTCTCCGCGCCGAGGTCGCCGACCTGCGAGGCATGACCACCGCCGCACAGGCCCGACGCTGAAAGGCCGCCACAATGCCGGACTTCATCGAGTCGATCACCGCGGAACAACTCGACACCGATCCATTTCCGGTCTTCGCACGGCTGCGCCGGGAAGCCCCGGTGGCATGGGTGCCCGCGGCGGACCGCTGGCTGGTCACCCGGTGGGCCGATGTCCGTCGAGTGCTGTCGAGCCCGGAATCGTTCGTCGCCGTGTCCGATTCGCCCGTGGCACAGATCTGCGGTGCGCGGACCATGGTGTCCAACGAAGGTGACTGGCACGCCGAGTTGCGCACTGCCGTCGACCATCTCTTCGCGGAGGAGGCCGTCCCGCGCGTTGTCTCGGCCACCAGGGACGCCGCTCTACCGTATGCGAAAGCGGTTGCCGGACAGGCGGGTTCGGAGTTGATGGCCGACTACTTCCAGCCGGTCATCGCAACGGCGCTGGGCAGGCTGATGGGCCTGGACGACATCGATCCCGCCACGCTCATCCGGTGGTCGGAGCAGCTGATGGCGGGCTTCGCGGACTCCACCGCGCACCGGCCCGCACTGGATGCGGTCGCCGAGATCACGGCGGTGACGCAGCCGATCGCCGAACGCGTGGCAGCCCACCCCGACGACTCGCTCCTGGCCCACTTGCTCCGCACCGGGTGCCCGGCCGGTGCCGTCCGCCGGTCCGACGACGTGCTGCCGACCGTGGCGAACATGATCAGCACCTTCATCGAGCCGGTGCACATGGCCGGAACGGCGCTGTTCGTCCTGCTCCGGCACCCCGCCGCCTTGCGCACCGTCCTCACCACGCCCACGCGGATGGACGACGCCGTCCGGGAGGCCATGCGGCACTCACCGGTGATCGGCGCGCCGGGCCGCCGCACCGCCCGGCCCGTCCATCTGGCAGGCGTCGAGCTGCCCGCTGGGGCGTTCGTCGGCGCCGTCGTCGCCTCGGCCAACCGGGACGAGCGGGTGTATCGCGACGGCGAGCTCTTCGACATCGACCGACGTCAGCCGAACACCTCGCTCGGCTACGGCAGGCACCGGTGTCTGCTGGCCCCCGTCATGCCGGCACTGATCGCCACCAGCCTGCGGATTCTGCTCGATCACCTCGGCGAACCCCGCCTCGATCCCGCCTGCCCGCCCCAGCCGCACGGCTGGAAGGTCCGCAGACTCGGAAGTCTCACGATCCTGCCCCGAGGCGACTGAGCACCTGCACCGGACGCCGGCCGGCACCACGCCTCCGAAGTACCCGTCCCAACACCCCTGCCCCCGCTGCCGCGACCACCCCCAGGGCCAGGCACCCCGCCCACACCGGCGCGCCCCCGAAGCGGCCGTAGGTCCAGCCGCCTGCCAGCGGTGCGGCCACGGCCGCCAGGGCCCAGGTCATCGCGTACAGCCCCTGATACCGACCCTGAAGACCCGGTGGGGCGAGCCGCGCTACGACGGCGTTGCTCGTCGGCATCGCGACGGTCTCGCCCAGCGTCCACACGGCGACGCACACGGCGAACTCCGCAGCGCTGTGCGCGAACGCGGTCGACGCCATGCCCGCACCGAGCAACAGCGCGCCGGCCGCCAGCAGGCGGCCGTCGTCGCAGTGCTCGGCCAGCCGTGCCACCAGCGGCTGGAACACCACGATGACGGCCCCGTTGACGGCGCTCACCAGCCCGTACACCGCGGGCGACAGCCCGGCCTCCCGCATGGCGATGGGCTGGGTCACCTGGTACTGCGTGTAGACCACGACGATGCCGAAGACGGTCAGCAGGAGGGTGATCAGTGCGCGGTCGCGGACGGCATGCAGCAGGCCCGGTCCGGAAGTGGCCTCTTTCTCCTCGGCGTTGGCGGCCCGCATCTCCGGGACGCGCCAGGCGATCAGGACCGCGCACAGCGCCGTCGTCAGCGCGTCCCCGGCGAACAGCCACCGGTAGTCGTGCCCGGCCAGCAGGCCCGCCAGGACCGGGGCCGCGGCGAAGCCGAGGTTCACGGCCCAGTAGTGGAGGGCGTACGCGCGCTTCCGGTCCTGCTCCGGCACCACATCGGCGACGAGCGCGGACAGCACCGGCGCCGCCCCGAAGGCCGTGAAGCCCAGGACGAAGGCGAGCACCGCGATCAGGGGCAGCCCGTCGGCGAAGCCGACCGCCAACGTCGTCGCCGCGGCCGCCAGTTGTGCCACCAGCAGGGTCGGGCGCCGGCCGAAGCGGTCGGCGGCGACTCCGGCCGTCACCGTCGAGGCCACGCCGCCGGCCCCGTAGAGGGTGGCGATCAGGCCGACCTGTGCGGGGCTGAACCCCTGCCGGCCGGTGAGGTAGTACGCGAAGAACGGGACCACGAAGGAGCCCGCGTGGTTGACCAGACTGCCGGCCCACACCCACCAGTACGCCGCAGGAAAGCGCCCCCGCCCCATCCGCCCACCCCCGTCATCGCCGTCATCACCGTCGTCTGCGGCCCACCCACCACCAGATCACTGCCGCCCCCAGTACGAGAACGGCCAGGGCGGCCACCACGATCATGCCCTTGATGAGGCGGTCCACGATCAACTCGTGGAGGAATGTGCTCGATTCCATGGCGATGGCGATGGCGATCACCGTCGGGCATCCCATCGCCGCGCCGCCGCCCGCAGCACCGCACGCGCCGCCGGCTCCGCATGCCGGCGCGCCTCGTCGAGCCTGCCCCTCCGCTTCAGGGACAACGCCACGGCGAAGACCACCAGGGCCAGCACGACGATGCCGCCGGCCAGCACGCCGAACCTGATGAGTATGAAGTCGAGGTACCTCTGCACGGAGCCTCCCGGGCATCTTTTTATCACGGTCGTGATACCAAGGAAGTTATCACGGCCGTGATAAAAAGAGGGCATGCCCAAGCTCGTGGACCCCGACGCCCGCCGCCGCGACGTCGTCGACGCCCTCTTCCGCGTCGTCGTACGGGACGGCCTCCAACGGGCCTCGCTGCGCGCCGTGGCCGACGAGGCCGGGCTCAACATCGGGTCCGTGCGGCACTACTTCGCCAACCAGCAGGAGCTGATGGACTTCGCCATGCAGGCGATGCTCGACCGCCTCGACGAGCGGCTCCAGCGGCACATCGAGCGCATCGGAAACCTGGGCGGCCACCCCCGCGAGGACCGGCTCCGCCTCGCCGCGGACTTCCTGGCCGAGCTGCTCCCCCTCGACGGGCGCCGCCGCGCCGAAGTCACCGTCTTCCTCGACTTCAACGCCGCCGCCCGCACCGACCCCGCCTTCGCCGCCCTCTCCCGCCGGACCGCCACGGACATCCGACGGCTCGCCCATCGCGTCCTGACCCGGCTCGACGAGACCGGAACCCTGCGCCCCGGCCGCGACCTGGCGTTCGAGACCGAGCGCCTGGCCGCCCTCCTGGACGGCCTCGGCCTCAGCGCCGTCCTGCACCCGGACGTTCTCGACGCACAGACCTGCGCCGGGGTGCTGCGCGCCCATCTCGACGACCTGTGCGGGGACGGGTAGAAACCACCTCATGACTGTCTACGCGATAGCCCAGATATCCATCCACGACCGCCCCCGCTACGAGCGCTACGTTTCCCGGTTCATGCCTGTACTCGCCCAGTACGGCGGCCGGTTGCTGGCCGCGGACGAGCAGGTGGAGGTGGTCGAGGGCCGGTGGAACCGCGACAAGGTGATCATGGTGGCCTTTCCCGACCGGGACACGTTCACCCGCTGGGCCGACTCGCCCGAGTACCGCGAGATCGCCGAGGACCGGCACGCGGGCACCGACGGCGTCGTCCTGCTGGTCAACGGCACAGGCTGAGCACGCCGTTCACTCGGGATAGCGGCCCGTCCGCACCCACTCCTCGATCGGTGCCCGGTCCGCCAGGCCCACGTACTCGATCCGCGCCCCCAGCAGGTCCGGCGCGGTGATGACCGCGAACGGCGTCTCGCCCGGGGCCGGGCGGAAGTACGCGTCGATCCCCACGCCCTGCCGCTCCAGGTGCTCCAGCCGCGCGTCCATGTCCGGCTCCCACACCCCGTAGTAGAGGATCCTTCCGCAGTGCTCCGCCGAGATGATGCCGTCCCCGGCGGCCTGGATGAGCTCGTAGTACGGGGCTCCCGTGCGGGAGAACACCGCGGTGAGCTCGGCGGGGTGCGGGTCCGGGTCCTCCAGCAGCGGGATGCGGAAGACATGCGGTTCGGTGAACTCGACGCCGAGGACGTCGGAGTGGAGCGCCACCGCCTTCTCCAGGTCCGGGACCACCATGCCGACGTGGAACAGGCCGTCCGGCACCGAGTCCGGCACCGGTGCCACCGAGCGGTACGTGGTCACTTCGGGGAACTCCTCCAGGCACGGCAGCAGCCTGGGCAGGAACTCCCGCAGGTAGGCGGTGCCACGGTGGAACTCCAGGGCCGCCTCGTCGCGGTACTCCTCGATGACGAGGCGGCGCAGCGGGGTGTCCTGGTCGCGGACGTAGTCGAAGCGCACGCAGCCCGGTTCGTTCGCCAGGATGTCGTTGCGCAGTGCGGCCATCAGCGCGTCGAGTTCCTCTTCGCGGCCCGGCCTGACCTGTTGCTTCGCGGTCACGGTGATCATGTGCTGCACTCCCCCTGATCCCTCGGATTCCGGCGGCATCGAGTGAAGCAGGGGGCCCGACGAGGCGGCAAATAAGGAGGGTTCGGGCGGGTATCGCCCGACGAATGACCGGAGGCGAGCGCCCCGTAAGGGGCGCGGGGAACTGCGCGATCAGCCACGACGCACCCGCAGTCGAAGTCCCCCTGACAGGGCGCCGCAGGCGTCAGGCCGTATGTGCCATCTCCGGCACCCACGGCCGGTTCCGCCGTGCCAGTTCCACCAGCGCCTGCACCGGCCGCTCCGCCGTGCCCAGGCCCGTGCGCCAGCGGGCCTCGATGCTGACCGGTGCGAGGCCGTCGCGCACGTCCAGTTCGACCAACTCGCCCGCATCCAGGTCCTGCTGGACCGCCAGGCTCGGCAGCAGCGCCAGCCCGCACCCGTGCGCGGCGAGCCGGCGCAGCGCGGCCAGCGAGCCGGTGACCATGCCGAGCCGCAGGTGCGGGGCCAGGTCGCGGCCGAAGCGGTCGACGAGCATCTGCGAGGTGCAGCCCGCCTCCGCGATCAGGAACTGCTCGTCCAGCAGCTTCTCCGCGGACAGCTCCGGCACCCCGGCCAACGGATGCCCGGGGCCCGCGACCGCCACCGTGCGGTCGTGGCCGACGACCGAGGACGGGCCCACCGCGCCCGTCCCGTTGTCGAAGAGGAAGACCAGGTCCAGCTCACCGCCCGCCAGTTCCTCCTGGAGCGGGCCCCGGCCCGCCACCCGCAGCGTCACCTCCGCGCCCGTGCCCGGGCCGGCCGCACCGCGTTCGAAGGCGGCGAGGATGTCCGGAAGCCATGCGGCGGCGAGGGATTCCAGCGCCCCGATCCGCAGCCGGGGCACCCGGCCGCCGACCGCGCGCCGCATGCGCTCGTCCAGCGCCAGCGCCTCGCGTGCGTACGGCAGGAGCAGCCGGCCGGCCTCGCTCAGTGTGGTGCCCGTGGGGCCGCGGTGCAGCACCTCGGCGTCCAGTTCCTGTTCCAGGCGGCGCAGTTGGACGCTGAGGGTGGACTGGGCACAGCCGAGCCGTTCGGCGGCCGCCGAGATTCCGCCCGAGTCGACGACCGAGACGAAGGCCCTGAGGTAGCGCGAATCCATGGCTCCAGGATGCCATCGGATTCTCCGATGGGGCCATCGGAGAACCGGCCTGGCCTCATGCCTTCCGCACCGCGACCCTGTGCGCATGTCCACTACGAATGACAGAGCGGCGCAGACGCCTGCCGCGCGTACCGTCCCGCCCGGCGCGGGGGATCGGGCGACCCATCGCAGCAGCAGGCCGGGGCTGCTCTTCGCGGGAGTGGTCGCGGGCAACTTCCTCGTGCTGCTCGACACTTCGATCCTGAACGTGGCGCTGCCGGACGTCCGGGACGACCTGGGCGCTCCGGCCTCCGCCCTGCCGTGGGCCGCCGACGCCTACACCGTGGTCTTCGCGGGTCTGCTGCTGGTCGCGGGGGTGATCGCGGACCGGTTCGGGCCGCGGCGCGTGTACCGGTCGGCGCTGGTGGCCTTCGGTGCGGTGTCGCTGGCGTGCGCCGCCGCGCCGGACATCGGCTCGCTCATCGGGGGCCGGGCGCTGCTGGGGGTGACGGCCGCCGGGCTGGTGCCCGCTTCGCTGGCCCTGCTGGCCCGGCTCTTCCCGGAGCCCAAGGACCGGATGCGCGCGGTGGGTTCGTGGGCGGCGCTCAGCAGCATCGGCCTCATCGCGGGGCCGGTGCTGGGCGGTGCGCTGGTGGACGCGGGCGGCTGGCGGCTGGTGTTCCTGGTGAACCCGCCTATCGCGCTGCTCGCCCTGCTGGCGGCCCGGGGCCTCAGCGGGCACCGGCCCGAGTCGTCCGCCCGTGCCGACCGCACCGGGATGCTGCTGTCGGTCCTCGCGCTGGGCACGCTGACCTACGGGCTGATCGCCGCCAATACCGCTGGCTGGGGACGGCCGTTGCCGCTCGTCGCACTGGCGGTGGCGGCCGGGGCGTTCGTCCTGCTGGCCGTGGCCGAGCGGCGCGCCGAGTCGCCCGCCCTGCCGCCCGCGCTGACGCGGCTGCCGCGGGTACGGGCGGACCTGATCGCCGGCGGGATGGCGTCGTTCCTCTTCTACGGGCTGCTGTTCGCCCTGACCCAGTGGCTGGTGAACGAGCGCGGGCTGTCCCCGCTGCACACCGGGCTGTCGTTCCTGCCGATGACGCTGCCGATGTGCTTCATGCCGTACTTCACCGGCCGGATCGTGGCGCGCTGGGGTGCCCGGCACGTGCTGTACGCGGGGCTGGCGCTGGACGCGGCGTCGGGTGCGGTGCTCGCGTTCTGCTCGCAGGACTCGCCCTTCGCGCTGATCACCGTGGCGCAGGTGCTGCTGGCCTTCGGCTCAACGCTGGCGATCCCCGGTGCCACCGCGGACATGTCGGCCGCGGCTCCGGCCGAGTTGGCGGCGACGGGCCAGGGTGCGCTCAACGCCTGCCGGCAGGCGGGTGCCGCGCTGGGTGTCGCGGTACTGGGCACGCAGGCCACGCTGCACGCCTCGGGGGTGGTGCTGGCCGTGGGCGCCGTCGTGGCACTGGGCCTGGTGGCGGCGGCGAGGCCGGCCGCCGAGTAACTCTGTTCCCCGCGCCCCGTCAGGGGCGCGGGGAACTGCGCGATCAGCCCCCGACGGCCTGCAGCCGACGCACCACCCCAGGGGTCCGGGGCGAAGCCCCGGGAACGTCGACTGCGGGCGCGTCGTGGCTGATCGCGCCCACGCGGCGGAGCCG
>NZ_JBSFWU010000132.1:0-17405 GCF_053594995.1 Streptomyces sp. NPDC002536 | reverse complement strand
GCTTTCTCCGCTTGCCGTCCTGGAGGCGATTGACCTCGTGAAGATTGCCCAGGGGGATGCTGGGGCCGCTCCGGAACACTTGGAGTTCCCCGCGCCCCTTCGGGGCGCACCGCCCTCAGCCACGGTTTCCGAACTCCTCGTTCAGCAGTGCGCGCAGCGCCCCGGCTTCCGCCGCTCCCCGGCGCGCGAACAGTTCCTGCGCCTCGCGCAGATGTCCATGAGCCGGGCGTGGCTCGCCCAGGGCCAGTAGGGCTCGGCCCCTTGCCCAGAGGGCCAGGGCGCGGCAGTACGGCGCGCCCACCCCCGCTTCCAGCGTGAGCGCGCGCTCCGCGTCCGCGACCGCGTCACGGTGCAGGTGCTGGTCCAGGCGGCAGTGGGCCAGGCGGGCCCACAGGAGGGCCTCCTCGCGCGGGGTCGGCGTCAGTGCCAGCGCCTCGCGCAGGCGGTCCGTCGCCGTGGCGGTGCGGCCGGCGCGCAGGAGGGTGCGGCCGGATTCGGTGAGGGCGTGCACCAGTGCCGGCACATGGCCCAGCGCGCGGGCCTCCTCCGTCGCCCGGCCGATCGCCTCCACCGCCTCGTCGGTCCGGCCCAGTGCCGACAGCGCGCCCGCACGGTCGGCCAGTGCCTCGGCCGCGTGCGTCGGCGAGCCCTCCGCGCGGAACGCGTCCTCGGCCCGGGCCAGCAGTGGCAGGGCCTCCTCGGGGCGGCCCATGGCCAGGAGCAGGGCGCCGTGTTCGTGCGAGGCCAGGGTGACGATCAGCGGGTCCGTCCCGGCCGTCCGCAGGCTTTCGCGCAGTTCGGCCTCGGCGCGCTCGTACGTGTCCGGCCCGAAGTGCGGTGCGCCCAGGAGCCGCAGGGCGCGGGCGGTGCTGATGTCGTCGCCGTCCTTGCGGGCGCGTTCGAGGGCCTGCCGGGCGCAGGGTTCGAGGTCCGCGTGGAGCCCGGTGCCGACGAGGAGTTGGCCCCATGCCGTCAGCAGGTCCGTCGCCGCGCGGATGCCTCCGGGGACGTCCAGGCGCAGCACCTGGTCGACGGTGGCGAGCAGGTGGGGGTGGGCGTCGCGCAGCCAGGCGGCCGCGGCGGCCCGGTCGTGGAGGGGCTGCCCCGCCACGGAGGGGCGGCGCACGTGCCGGGGGACGGGGCTGTCCGGGCGGTTGTGCAGCAGTGCGTTCGCGGCGGTGGCCAGGTGGTGGTCCAGCAGGCGCAGCAGCGCGGCGTCGCGGACGGGCGGGCTGTCGGTGTGCTCGCTCTGCCGGCGGGCGAAGAGTTTCAGCAGGTCGTGGTGGCGGTGCCGGTCCGGGGCCAGGGGCTGCAACAGGCCTGCCCCGGCAAGGGAGTTCGCGAGCGCGGCCGCCGTCCCGGCATCGGTGTCCAGGACGGCGGCCGCCGTCGCCGTGTCGAAGGAGGGGGTGTCCGCCAGCGCCAGCAGCCGGAAGGCGCGGGCCTGTTCGGGGTCCAGGGCGTCGTACGCGGCCTGCAGGACGTCCCCGGTCCCGGCCGGCCGCGGCGCGGCTCCGGCCGCTATGCGCACGGTCAGCGGGAGTCCTGCGCAGGACTCCAGGACGCCGGGGGCGTCGGGGCACGGGCGGTCCGCGATCGTCTCCAGCAGGTGGAGGGCTTCCGCGCCGGTCAGCGGGGGCACGGGGATGCCCTCGTCGAGAGGGGCGCTGCTGGTGATCAGGGCGGTGCAGCCGGGGGAGTTGGGGAGAAGGGGGCGCAGCTGGTCATCGTCGCGGGCGTCGTCCAGGAGGACGAGGATGCGGCGGCCGTGCAACAGGGAGCGGTAGAGGGCCGTGCGGTGTTCCTCGCCTTCCGGGACGGCCTGTTCGTCGACGCCGAGCGCGTGCAGCAGCTGGGCCAGGGCGGTGGCCGTGTCGAGGGGGGAGGGGCCGGTGCCGCGCAGGTCCAGGTGGAGGCGGCCGTCGGGGTGGGCGTGCCGGAGGGTGTGGGCCGCGTGGACGGCCAGCGTGGTCTTGCCGACGCCCGCGGGGCCGGTGAGGGCGACGGGCGCGCGCACCGACGCGTCCTTGATGCGGGCGAGGAGTTCCTCGCGGCCCGTGAAGTCCCCTATGTCGGGCGGAAGTCCGTCGGGGGCGGCGCCCGCGGGCGTGCCGGGGGCCGGGGCCGAGAGGGCGCCGTCGCCCGCGAGGATCCGGTCGTGCAGGCCGGTGAGTCCGGGGCCCGGTTCCGGTGCCGCGTCGAAGACGGCCAAGGCCTCGGCCTGCCGTCCGCTGCGGTACAGCGCGAGCATGAGCAGGGCGCGTGAACGTTCGCGCAGGGGGTGTTCGGCGACCAGCGCGCGCAGGTCGGCGACGGTGTCGGCGTGCCCGCCCGCGGCGATGGCGCAGTCGAGCAGGTCCTCGCGGGCCGTGGCGTGGAGGTCGTCGAGGCGGGCGCGTTCCTGCTCGGCGTACGGGCCGGTGAGGCCGGCCAGGGCGGTGTTGCCCTCCCACAGGGCGAGGGCGGCGCCGAGCCGTTCCCGGGCGGTGGCGAGGTCGCCCGCCGCGCGGGCGGCGGAGGCCGCGGCGAGGTGCGCGGCGAAGACGGTGGCGTCGAGGGCCTCCGGGCCCACCCGTATGGACCAGGCGCCGCCCTCGGAGCGGAGGGCCTCCTGGCCGAGGGTGGCGCGGAGGCGGGACATGCAGGTGCGCAGGGTGCGGCCGGCGCCCTCGGGGAGTGTGTCGCCCCAGAGGGCGGCGGCGAGTTCGCGGGTGGTCGCGGGCCGGCCGCCGAGGAGGAGCACGGCGAGGACGGCGCGCTGGGAGGGGGAGCCGACGGGGAGGGGGTGGCCGTTGTGCTCGGCGCGTACGGGGCCGAGCACGTGGAAGCGGAGGCCGTCGTGCGGGTCCATGGGTGCCTCGCCCTAGGGGTGTCCGATGGGTCGGTGCGGGCCCTGCGGACTTCGCGCCCCGAAGGGGCGCGGGGAACTGCGCGACCGGCCACGACGCGCCCGCAGTCGAGGGTTTCGGGGCTTCGCCCCGGACCCCTGGGCTGCTGCGTCGGCTGCAGGCCGGCGGTGGTTGCTCGCGCAGTTCCCCGCGCCCCTGACGGGGCGCACCCCCTGCGTGTCCGGGATGCCCCGAAATGCACCTTACCGCGCGGGCGGGCAGCCCGCTCCGCGTCAGTCCACGCCCTGCGCGAAGCGGAAGAAGCCGTACGGGTCGTACGCCCGCTTCACCGCCGCAAGGCGCGGGTAGTTCCGGCCGTAGTACGCCTCGCGCCAGGAGCGCAGCGCCGGGTCCATGTAGTTCTGGTACGAGCCGCCGTTCGAGTACGGCGCGATCGCCCCGTAGCCGCGGTCCACCCAGGCCTGCGCCGCGTCGCGGGCGCCGTCCGGTGCCGTCAGGCCCAGCTGGTAGTCCGTCTCGAAGAGCACGTCCCGGTGGACGAACGCGGTCGCCTCCGGCGCCGGCGCGCCGGTCTCGCCGCCGTACGCGAAGAAGCCCAGGAGGCGGAACTGGCCCGGCCGGACGTCCGCCGCGAAGGCGGCCAGCGCCTCCGTGGTGGCCCGCCGGGCCCACGGGCGTGTGAAGAAGAGGTTCCGGCCGGTGACGAAGTGGTCGCGCGGCAGCTGTGCCTGGGGTGAGTAGCCGACCCGGTGGCACTGGTCCACCGTGCGGTCGGCGCAGCCGAAGACCCTCATCATCCCGGCGCGGTACGGGAGTTCGACCGTCTCCCGGCTCGCCGGCTGTGCGCCGGTCGCGGAGACCAGGCGGTTCAGCAGGGCGTCGGCCGCCGCCTGCGGGCCCGCGTACGTGCCGCTCACCTGGACCGCCGGCTCCGCGCCGGAATCCGTGTCCAGCTGGACCGTGAGCTCCGACGCCAGCTCCACCGGCGCCGTCGCGATCCACTGCTGCCACGCCTCGATCGCCTCCGGCGCGGCCCGCCACGGCAGGACGAGGGTGAAGACCACCATCGAGGGCAGCTGCGTCGGGCGCACCTCGTACTCCGTGACGATGCCGAAGTTCCCGCCGCCCCCGCCGCGCAGCGCCCAGAACAGGTCCGCGTTCTCGCGCTCCGAGGCGCACACCGTGCGGCCGTCCGCCAGGACGACCTGTGCCGAGACCAGACGGTCGCAGCCCATGCCGAACTTCCGTGCGTGCGGCCCGAGTCCGCCGCCCAGCAGCCAGCCCCCGGCGGCCACGGTCGGGCAGGTGCCGCCCGCGACCTGGATGCCGTGCCGGTCCAGCGCGGTCACCACGTCCACGCCCTGGCAGCCCGGGCCCAGCCGGACCGTGGAGCGGTCCACGCGCACCGAGTTCAGCCGGGACACGTCGACGACCAGGCCCGGGGTCGTCGAGTACCCCGCGAAGCTGTGGCCGCCGCTGCGGGCGGCGGTGGCCAGGCCGTGCTCCTGCGCGAAGCGGATGCACGCCTCGACCTCGGCGTTCGTCGTGCAGTACGCCACGGCCTGCGGGTTCACCGTGTCGTACTGGGCCAGTTGCAGCTGCTTGGCCACCGCGTACCCGGGGTCGGCCGGCAGCACCACGCGGCCGCCCAGCCGCTCGCGGAGCCGGGCCCACGGCACGGCGGGGGTGCCCGCGAAGGCGGTGGCGCCGAGCGCCGCGGCACCCGCCGCCAGGCTGCCGGCGGCGCCGGCCTTGACGATCGAACGTCTGCTGATCACTGGCAACTTTCCCGTCGTCCATGCCATTTCCGGCCACGATGCGGCCGTGTTCAGGCCGTTTCCGGGAGGAAGCTATGCAGTGGTTCCGCGGAACTCCAGATGCAATGCCGGTGCGGATCGTAGTCAGTCAAGTCGGCCGCGGAACACGGGAATCCGGTTCTTTGGCATGCTCCGCGATACCGGTGGTGGGACATCCACCACCGGGGCGGTGGGACAGGTGGCCGGGACACCTGGGCAACGGATGGTCACTGATGGCAGTGTTTCGGGTGTCACCTTCGAGCCGCTTGCCGATCAGCCGAGACAGGAATTGCAATGAGCAGTGTTGCCCTGTATCCCGACGATGTCAGAGCACCGGAGTATGCGGGAGCCTACGACGCCGTACTCGTCGAATTGTGTTCCGAACTGTTCGCGTCCCTGCCGAGAAGCGACCAGCGCCGCAAGGGACTCGAATATCTGCGGGGGCTGCTCGGCGGACACGGACGGAAATCGATCCGCAATATCGCCGCCATCATCGGCGGCCAGGCCACCGAACAAGGAATGCACCATTTCATCTCCAGCTCCATATGGGACTGGAACCCGGTGCGCCGGGCACTCGTCCGGCATCTGCTGCGCAGCGCGCCGCCACAGGCGTGGGTGGTGCGTCCGATGGTGATCCCCAAGGGCGGACAGCATTCCGTCGGAGTGGACCGGAAGTTCTTCCCCGCACTGGGACAGGTGCTCAACGCCCAGCAGGCGATGGGCGTGTGGGCCGTCTCCGAGGAGATGGCCGCGCCCGTCAACTGGCGGCTGCACCTCTCGGAGGACTGGCTGCAGGACGACGCACGCCGCGCCCGGGCCGCCATCCCCGACTGCGCCCGCCCCGAGACGCTGGGCGACTGCGCCGCCTCGGCCTTCCTGGAGACGGCGGGCTGGGGAGTGCCGGTGCGGCCCGTGGTGGTGGACGCGCCCGAGGCCGACACCTGGGCCGTGGTGCGGCGGCTGCGGGCGGCCGGGGTGCCGTGGCTGGTCAGGATCGGCAGCACGTTCCGGCTCACCGCCGCCGATCCGGCGCTGCCGGGGTGCCGGACGGAGGGCGTGACCGCGCACCAGATCATGACGGCGGCCGCCGGGATGCGGCGGCCGGTCCTGTGGTCGGACCACGACCCCGCGGAGACCCTGCGGACCAGCCTGGCGGCCGGCGTCCGGGTGCGGATGCCGGCGCGTGGCGTCCGGACGGTGCCGCCCGTGCGGCGGCCCGGGATCGGGGATCTGCGGCTGCTCGGTGAATGGGAGCAGGGACAGTCCTCGCCCGGTGAGCTGTGGCTCACGGACATGACCGCCCTGCATCCGGTCGCCCTGATGCAGCTCGGCAAGACGACGCGGCGGGTCGACCGGGACTTTGCGGAGATCGCCGACCAGGTCGGGATGCGGGACTACACCGGGCGCTCCTTCAAGGGGTGGCATCGGCATGTGACGTTGGCGTCGGCTGCCCATGCCGTTGCCGCCTTGGGGCGGGGCACCGGGGCGCGGAGCCTTGCGGTTGGGTGAGGCCGGTTTGCGGGTGCGGGTTGTTTTTGGCTGATCGCGCAGTTCCCCGCGCCCCTATCGGGGCGCGGGCTCAGCCTGAGGCCAAGGGTGGGCGGCGGTCTTTCAGGACGTGTTGGATTCGGGACAGGCGCAGTGCCAGTTGGATCTCGAAAGCGCGTTCCGGCTGTTGCCAGTTCGTTCCCAGGAGGTCGCCGATGCGTTCCAGGCGGCGGCCCACCGTGTTGGGGTGGACGTGCAGGCGTTCTGCGGTGCGGTTGATGCTGCCGCCTGCGTCGAAGTACGCGTCCAAGGTGCGCGTGAACTCCGTGTAGCGCTGGGTGTCGTAGGCGACCAGTGGCCCGATCATCGAGCGGATGAACCCCTCGACGTCGTGGGTGTCGGACAACAGCACGCCCAGGAAGCCGTGTTCGCCGGACGACGTGAAGCCGCCCGTGGCGCCCAGCGCGATCATCGCCTCCAGGCAGCGCAGGGCCTCCTGGAAGGCGGCCGGGACCCCGGCCGGCGAGGTGACGGGGCCGGAGGCGCAGACGGTCACCGGCCGTTCCAGCAGCGGGGTCAGGCCGTGCGAGACCTGTTCCGCGGCGGCCGTCGCATCGGTGCCGGGCAGCAGGAGGACGGCGCAGCCGGCGTGCATGCTCTTCAGGCCGTTCATGCGGCGTGCGTACGAGGACGCCCAGATGGCCGTCCGGTTGTCCGGGGCCTCGCCCTCCGGGCGGGCGACGACGACCACGTGCGGCCGGGTCAGGTCGATGCCCAGCCGGGCGGCGCGTTCCTCGAACCGGCCCGCCGGGCGCTGCGGGCTGGTCAGCAGGTCGTCCAGCAGCCAGTCCCGGTCGTGGCCGGAGGCCGAGGGTGCGGTGGTGTGCTGCAGGAGCAGCAGGGCGGCGACGGTCTGGGCGGTCAGGGAGAGCAGCCGGTCGTCCCCGTCGGCGAGCGGCCGGACGGGGTGCAGCAGGAGCGTGCCGAGGTCCCTGTCGCCCGCGCGGAGGGGGGCCGCCCACAGGCCGCAGTCCAGCAGGATCGGCTCGCGCAGGGCGTGGGCGTCGACCATGGCGCGCAGCGTGTCGGCCTCGGACTCGGCGGGCATCCCGTCCGTGCCGGCCAGGATCCCGCCGTCGGGCGCATGGACGCGCAGGGCGCCGCGCAGGTGCCGGCCCGCCTCGTGGAGCAGGGCGTCCAGGCCGCCCCCGTCCAGCACGACGGACATCAGCCTGCCGTGCGCGGCGGCGGTCTCCGCCGCGGTACGCACCTCGTCCCGGCGCCCCTCCGCGCCGGAGAGGCAGTCGGCGGCGCGCTCCAGCATGCGGGTCTTCTCGATGGTGACGCCGGCGAGTTCGGCGAGGGACGTCATGAGCGACACTTCGGCGGACGTGAACCAGCGTGCGCTGCGGCCCGCCACATACAGCGTGCCGAACGGGCGGGCGCCGTCGGTGAGGGGGATCGCGACGACGGCGTGAATTCCCTCGGATTCCATCAGGGAATCGAGCGCGTAGCTGTGGGCGAGTCTTTCGTCGGTGGCGAAATCGGGGGTCCAGAAAGGGGCGTTGCCACCGCTCATCGCGGGGTCGTCGGGAATGCGGAGCCCGGTGCGGAGCGCCGTGGTGTGGCCGTCGCAGGCGCTGACGGTGACGGTGCCCGCATCGCGGCCGAAAGTGGTGATCCAGGCGACGTCGAGATCGAAGAGCTGGCGGGCCTTGAGGGCGAGCACGGACAGCAGGGAAGGCACGTCGAAGACGGTGGCGATGCCCTTTCCCGCCTCGATGAAAGCGGTGAGCCGGGCCTCCTTGCGCTGTCTTCGTTCCGCCTGTGCATAGACGGCGAGGCCGAGCCGTTTCGCCGTTTCGAGTAAAGCGAGGTCGGCTTCGCCCATGCCCTGTCGGCGGGCGTCGTCGACCAGTGACTCGAAGTGGCTTATCGGTGCCTCGGCTGCCAGCAATTCCAGGACGGTGAGCGCAGTGGCACCGGCCTTCCTTCCCTGCGACACAATGCTTCCCATGTGCCCCCCCTATGGTGCAGCGCAAAGAACGTTCGGCGTACGTGTCGGAAGCTACGCATCGAGTAATGTCCGAGTCAACGGGCACTCAAGTCTCTTGGTGCAAAGCACAGATGGCGGGAGCATGCAACGGAGACCGCGCCCGGAGCGGAGTAATTCCGTCCGGACACGGTCGTCACTGCTGCAGCCGTCCGGGTCAGGACGGGCGCACGGAGAGCGGGTGCCGGAACACCTCCGTGGGGTCGTACGCCGTCTTCACGGCCTGCAGGCGGCGGTAGTTGTCCTTGAAGTACAGCGCGTGCCACGGCGCGCCCGAGGTGTTCTGCGCGGGGTCGGCGGTGTCGACGTCAGCGAAGTTGATGAAACAGCCGTCCGCGTTCCCGCCCGGGACGGGGGTGGGGACGCCGCCGGTCTTGGCGAAGACCGCGCCGTAGCAGCGCCGCATCCAGCCGAGGGCGGGCTCGTCGAGCGCCGGGTCCTGCCACGTGCTCATGAAGAGCACCTTCAGGACCGTGTCGCGCTGGGCCGCGGCGGTGGCGTCCGGCGCGACGGCGGCCGTGCGGCCGCCGAAGGAGTCCAGGGCCACGAGGCTGCTGTCGTGGACGGCGTCCGCGTCGTCGAGGAAGTCGTACAGCGCGTCGGCCTGGTCGTCCGTGAACGCCCCCAGCAGATTGGCCGACTTGACCTTCTGGCGGCCGATCTCGGCGTCCTGCGCGTCGGAGAGCGCCTTCTTGGAGGCGAGCCACGGCACGGTCTCGGCGGGCAGGACGACGGGGGAGAGCGCGCCGTCCCCGGTCACCTCGTCCAGGAAGTCCTGCAGCAGCTGCGCGGCGTCCGGGCGGTCCGCCTCGACGTGGGTGACGAGGACGGCACCCATGTCCTGCCCCTCCTCGGGCCGCGGCCGCTGCCGGCCGAGCAGCACCAGGCTGGCGAAGAGGTGGACGTAGGGCGAGCCGGGCGCGCTGTTGCGCTCGTGCCAGCGGCCGTAGGCGCCGACGAGCGTGCGGAACGCGGGCTTGTCGAGGGCGGCGCGCGGGAACAGCACGGTGCTGGTGAGCATCTCGGCGGACGGGCGCGGGAGCAGCTGCTCCGGGTCGGTGCCGGTGGCGTCCGGGCTGCGGAACCAGTACCGGGTGACGATGCCGAAGCTGCCGCCGCCCCCGCCGGTGTGGGCCCACCACAGGTCGTGGTGGGGGTCGTCCGCGTCGCGGGTGGCGACGACGGCCCTGGCCCCGCCGGTGGCCGCGTCCGGCACGACGACCTCCAGGGCGTGCAGGTGGTCGACGATCAGCCCGTGCCGGCGGTTGAGGGACCCGTAGCCGCCGCCCTGGACGTGCCCGCCGAGGCCGACGGTGGCGCTGTTGCCGGCCGGGACGGCGACGCCCCAGCCCTCGTACAGCGTGCGGTAGACGTCGTCGAGGCGGGCGCCCGCCTCGACCATGAAGGCGTTGCGCTCGGCGTCGAAGGCGACGGCGGTCATCTCGCCCAGGTCGACGACGAGTCGGGTGCCGGGGGCGCCGCTGAAGTTCTCGTACCCGTGGCCGCCGCTGCGGACCGCTATGCGCCTGTTGCTGCGCAGGGCCTCGGTGACGGCCTCGGTGACGTCGGCCGTCGACGTGCAGACGTGGAACGCCTCGGGGTTCGCGGTGAACCGCTTGTTGTTGCCGCGGGTGGTGAGGGCGGCGTAGCGGGGGTCGCCGGGGGTGATGGCGGTCACGGGCAGCCTTTCTCGGGTGGAGGCTCACCCACCCGCGTCATGTCGTTGCGGGGTAATCGGGTGGGCGGGCGGGGAACGGGGGTCTGGGGGCGGAGCCCCCTGGGGGTACCTCCCAGCGTTAGCTGGGGGAGAGACGGCGGGAAGGGAGACCGTCCCCTGCGCCCCGGGGGAGTGGGCGCAGGGGACGGGGTTCAGGTGGTCTTGCGGGGCCCTGCCACTGCAAGCGTGAGCGCAGCGAGCACCGCTCCGATCCAGAGCACGCTCGTCATGGCGACGTTGTCGAAGGCGAGGCCGCCGGCCAACGCGCCCAGGGCGATGGAGAAGTTGAACATCGACACGTAGAGCGAGGAGGCGGCCTCCGTGGCCTCGGGGGCGGCCTGGAGGATCCACGTCTGGAGGCTCACGGGGACGGCTCCGTAGCCGAGGCCCCACAGGATCAGCAGGACGATGCCCACGGCCATGCCGCCGCCGCCCACCAGGGCGAACAGCACCATCGCGGCCGTCAGTACGACGGAGATGACCAGCACGATCCGCCGTACGTGCTGCGCAACGCGCGCTCCGGCGAGGAAGTTGCCCGTGATGCCGGCGACTCCGAAGATCAGCAGCATCATGCTGACCTTGCTGCCGTCCACGCCCGCGTCCTGCAGGATCGGGCGGACGAACGTGTAGGCCACGAAGTGGCCCGTCACCAGCAGGAAGGTGATCACGATCCCGGTCCGCACGCCGCGGTTCCGCCGGAAGACGCGCGGCAGTTCGGCGAAGGTGAGGGACTCGTCGGCGGGCAGCGGCGGCAGCAGCAGGACCATGCAGCAGAGCGCGGTCAGGCCGAGGGCGCCGACGGCCGCGAAGGCCGTGCGCCAGTCGCTGAGGTCCCCGATCAGGGTGCCGGTCGGCACGCCCAGGACGGAGGCGGTCTCGACGCCGCCGAAGATGATGGCCATGGCCCGGCCGACATGCTCCTCGGGCACCAGGCGCAGGGCGATGCCGCCCGCGATGGCCCAGAAGCCGCCGACGGCTATGCCGATGAGGAAACGGGCGACGAGGACGATCGCGAAGTCCTCGGCGAAGGCGGAGGCGAGGTTGGCGACGCCGACCAGGCCGACGAGGACGCCGAGGACGATCCGGCGGTCGATGCGGCCGGTCGCGACGGTCACGACCGGCGCGGAGAGCGCGGCGACCAGGCCGGGCACCGTCACCATGAGGCCGGCGGTGCCGTCCGAGACGTGCAGGGCTTCGCCGACCGGGGTGAGCAGGCCGACGGGGAGGAGCTCGGAGGTCATCAGGCTGAAGATGCCGAGCGTCACGGCTGCGACGGCCAGCCAGCCCCTGAGCGGGGCTCTTCGGGGCTCCCCGGTGGTTATCGGGGTGTCCGTAGTGGTCATGTGCGGGCTCCCTTGGGTTGCTGTCCTGGGGCTCCGCCCCAGACCCCGGTTCTTCGCCCGCCCGCCCGCCCGATTACCCCGAACCTGACAGGTTCGCTGTGTGGTTCCGGGCAATCGGCTGGGGGCACCTCCCAGCGGTAGCTGGGGGAGGGCGGGAAATGGGGGTCTGGGGCGGAGCCCCCAGACTCGTCACTCGGTTCCGGGGATCTTCCGGGTCGACACCGCGATGCGGTTCCACGCGTTGATCGTGAAGATCAGCGCGATCAGCTGCGCCAGCTCCGACTCCTCGAAGTGCCGCGCCGCCTCCTCGTACACCGCGTCCGGGACGAAGCCGTCCGTCAGGACGGTGATCGCCTCGGTGAGGGCGAGGGCGGCCTGCTCCTTCTCGGTGTAGAGGCCGGCCTCGCGCCACGCGTTCAGCTGGTAGATGCGCTCCTCGCTCTCGCCCGCCTTGCGGGCGTCCTTGGTGTGCATGTCGAGGCAGTACGCACAGTGGTTGACCTGGGAGGCGCGGATCTGGACGAGCTCGACGAGGGTGGGGTCGAGGTCGGCGCGGGCGGCCGCGTCCAGGGCGATCATCGCCTTGAAGACCTTGGGGGCGGCCTTGGTGAAGTTCATTCGCTGAGCAGCAGTCATGTTGTAGACCCTAGGAGGACAATCGCCCGTGTCTGTGGTGCAATTCCGGGGTGAAATCGATGGTCAATCCGCAAGGTGACCCCGGTGACGCGCCGGGCAGTGACCTGCATCTGGAACTGCCCGCAGGGCCCGGCAGCCGGCGCGGTGCGCTGATGGCGGCGCTGCGCGAGGCGATACGCACCGGCCGGCTCGCCCCGGGCACCCGGCTGCCGCCGTACCGTTCGCTCGCCGCCGACCTCGGCCTCGCCCGCAACACGGTGGCCGAGGCCTACGCCGAGCTCGTCGCCGAAGGGTGGCTGACGGCCCGTCAGGGCTCGGGCACGCAGGTCGCCCGGCGCGCGCAGCCGCCGAACGGCGACACCCCGCGCCGCCCCACCACCCCCAACCGCTCGTCCCGGCCCGCCTACAACCTGGTGCAAGGCACCCCGGACGCCTCCGCCTTCCCGCGCACCGCCTGGCTCGCCTCCGCGCGGCGCGCACTCACCGCGGCCCCCAACGACGCCTTCGGGCCCGGCGATCCGCGCGGGCGCATCGAGCTGCGGCGTGCCGTGGCCGAGTACCTCGCCCGCGCCCGCGGCGTGCGCGCGGACCCCGCCCGGATCGTCATCTGCTCCGGTTTCGCCGGGGCGTTGCGCCTGCTCGGTGAGGTGCGCAGCGGCACCGTCGCCGTGGAGGCGTACGGCCTGGGCCACTACCGCTCCCTGCTCGCCGACGCCGGGCTGCGCACCGTCTCGCTGCCGGTGGACGCGCACGGCGCCTGTGTGGAGAGGCTCGGCGGGATGCGCGCACAGACCGTGCTGCTGACCCCGGCCCACCAGTTCCCCACGGGCGGCCCGCTGCACCCGGAGCGGCGTGCGGCGGTCGTGGACTGGGCGCGGGCGGGCGGCGGTCTGGTGCTGGAGGACGACTACGACGGGGAGTTCCGCTACGACCGCCAGCCGGTGGGCGCCGTGCAGGGTCTCGACCCGGAACGCGTGGTCTACATCGGCTCCGTCAGCAAGAGCCTCTCGCCCGCGCTGCGGCTGGGCTGGATGGTGCTGCCGGGGCACCTCGTGGACGACGTGGTCGCGGCGAAGGGCGACCGGGAGATGTTCGCGAGCGCCCTGGAGCAGCTGACCCTCGCGGACTTCGTCGAATCGGGCTCGTACGACCGCCACGTGCGCCGGATGCGCCGGCACTACCGGCGCCGCCGCGACCAGCTGATCGCGGTCCTCGCCGAGCGCGCCCCGCACGTGCGGGTCACGGGCATCGCGGCCGGGCTGCACGCGGTGCTCGAACTGCCGCCCGGCACCGAGCAGTCCGTGGTGCAGGCCGCCGCCTGGCAGGGGCTGGCCCTGGAGGGGCTCGGCCTGTACCGGCACGACACGGGCGGGGCGGGGCCCTCCGACGGGCTGGTCGTCGGCTACGGCACGCCGCCGGAACACGCCTTCGCGGGGGCCCTGGAGGCGTTGTGCGGGGCGCTGCCTCCGGCTCCGTAAGGACGTTGGGCTCGCCCCGTCATCTGCGGGCGCGTCGTGGCCGGTCGCGCAGTTCCCCGCGCCCCTTCGGGGCGCTGCAGGATCCGCCGGACAGGCCCTGGCGCGACCACAATGAACGCAATTGGCGATCATTGGGCGAGGAACCATTCGCGCGTGCGCTCCGGTATGCCGGGCGAGCTGCGGGTCACGGTGTGCTGGAGGTCGGTGAGCGTCCTGGCGGCGAGCTGGCGCCGCCAGGCCAGCTCGGCCTCCCGCATGTACCGGGAGACGTGGCAGGGGTGGTCGCCGGCCTGCGAGATCTGGCTCTGGGGTCCGCGGTGGCGGATCTCGGAACAGCGGAACGCCTTCTCCGGGCCCTCGATGGCGGTCACGATGTCCATCAGCGTGATGGTCCCGGGCTCGCGCGCCAGCCGGAAGCCGCCCCGCGGGCCGGGACTGGAGCTGACCACCCCGGCATGGGCCAGCGCCTGCAGCTGTTTGCCGAGGTAGGCCGGGGGAAGGTCGTAGAACGCGGCGAGCCGCGCCGCGGTCACCGCCCGTTCCGGGCCGACCCAGGCCAGGTTGAGGCAGGTGTGCAAGGCCCATTCCACGCCCTCGCTCATTCGCATGAACTGGATGCTATAGACGGGTAATTGGTCATGCAAAATACTTGTACATGCTTCTACCTCAGAGGCAACCCCCACATGGGAGGAAGGCCCCTGAGGTAGTGGGAAATGTCGGGCCGCCGCCGCTCAGCGCGCGAGGACGGTGCCTAGCTCGGTTTCCAGCCGATTCAGGTCGTTCTTGTGCCCGTGTGCTGCGATATGTCCGTCCGGACGGACGAGGTAATAGCCTTCTTTGCCGCAACCCGTCGCCGCGTCCGCGGACTTGGGCAGATGCACGACGGCTATTTGCGGCCAACGGGCCGCGATATGGCCGATTTCCGTCAGCCAGGCGCTGCCGGCCGCCGGTGCCCGGAGGGCGAGCGTCCAGCGCGGCGGGCCGTCCTGCGGTCCGGCGATGCCGGACGCGACCGCGGCCTGCCGCGGGAACGTGCCGCCGACGCGGGCCCCGCCGGACAGCCGCCCGCGCAGCCGGCACACCGCCCGGCCGCCGGGCAGCTGCGTGTCCCGCTCCGGCGCGTAGGCCAGCCGCCGCCCGGCCATGACCGGGGTGTAGAAGCGGGAGACGGCCCCCGTGCGGTCCAGCAGCCGGAAGGCCGCGTCCCGGGCCAGCACCCGGCCCTGGCTGTCCGCCATCCAGGCCCGGGTCTGCACGTCCGTGTCCCGGACGATCTTCCGGGTGGCCTCGGAGCGCTCCGGACCGTAGCCGTCGAGCAGCGACGCGGGGGACTCTCCGCGGATCACGGCGGCCAGCTTCCAGCCCAGGTTGTGGGCGTCCTGCAGGCCGTTGTTCATCCCCTGCCCGCCCGCCGGGCTGTGCACGTGCGCCGCGTCGCCCATGAGGAACACCCGGCCCCGCCGGAACTCCGTGGCCCGCCGTGCGTGCACCCGGAACTCCGTCTGCCACACCGGCTCGGTGAGCCGCACCCCGCGCGGCCCGCGCTCGTCGACCAGCGCCTGCATCATCGGCACGCCCACCTCGCCGCCGCCCTCGGGCATGACGGACAGGAAGCGGTGGACGCCGTCCGGCTGCGGCACGATCACCAACGTGCCCGTCGGCGCCTGGTAGTAGAGGATCTCGTCCCGCGGCAGCCGGCCCTCGATGCGGGAGTCGACGAGCGCGAAGGCCATCTCGTACGTCGTCCCCTGGAAGCCGATGCCCAGCTGCCCGCGCACCGAGCTGCCCGCCCCGTCCGCGCCGATCACGAACGGCACCCGCACCCGCTCCAGCACGCCGCCGGCGTGCTCCAGCACCGCGGTGACGCCGTCCGTCGCCTCGATGCGGCCGGAGAAGTCCACGTCGTCCAGGGCCAGCAGCCGCACACCCCGCTCGATCTTGCCGCCCAGCGAGCACAGCCGCCGGGTGAGGATCCGCTCGGTCTCCGGCTGCGGCAGCTGGCGCGCCCGCAGGTCCTCGGCGAAGGAGAACGAGGCCAGCGGGCGCCGTTCGGAGAAGTAGCTGAACGCCCGGATCGGCACGGAGGCCCGGCGGATCTCGTCGGCGACGCCCAGGTCCTCCAGGATGTCGAGCACCCGCGGCCACAGCGACAGCGCCTTGGGCACCCGCATCGGCTCCGTCGCCCGGTCGACCACGCGGACGCGCACGCCGCGCCGCAGCAGCTCGCAGGCGGCGAGCAGGCCGGTCGGCCCGGCGCCGACGACGAGCACGTCGACGTCGGTCACGTCGGCGTCGGTCACGAGCTCTGCCCCTTGCTCAGCTGCTCGTGCAGGCGCCGGGTCAGCTCGATGCGCTGGACCTTCATGGTGGCCGTGCGCGGCAGCTCGTCCAGCGTGAGGTGGACGGGGTCCGCCATGGGCGGGAAGTCGGCCACGGCCTCGCGCCAGCGCGCCGGGTCCAGCGGCAGGTCCTTGCGGGTGCACACGACCGGGAGCGGCTCGTCCTGCGGACCGCGCAGCACCACCAGCTCGGTCAGCTCGTCCAGCCGGTCCAGGACGGTGTCCTCGACCTCCAGGGTGCTGTGGATCGTCGGGACGACGTCCACCTCGCGGTCGAGCAGGTGCAGACAGCCCTCCTCGGTCCGGTAGCCGACGTCCATGCCGCGCCACCAGCCGCCCTCCTCGACCTGGCCCGCGTAGCGCTCGCCCTCGCCGTAGTAGGTGAGCACCCGGCCCGCGGCCTGCACCTCGATGTAGCCGGGGTGCTCGCGCGACGGCTCCTTGCCGCCCCGGGCGACCAGGCGGAACTTGGTGTCGCCGGGGAACGCGTACCCCTGGCAGCGGCCGTCGCCGCCCAGCGCGGTCTCGCGGGTGAAGGCGCGGCCGACCAGCGGGCCCGTCTCGCTCTGCCCGTAGATCTGGTAGAAGACCGGGTGGTGCCGCTCCGAGGCGTGCAGCAGGCGGTGCATCGTGCTCGGGTGGATCGCGTCGAACGTGCTGCTGTAGTACTTCACGTTCGCGAACGGCTTGCGCGGGTCGTCCGCCAAGTCCTCCCACTCCATGAAGGAGTTGGGCGCCGACTCGACGAATGCCGGCCGGTGCTCGGCGAAGAACGCGGCCACGTGGTCCGGCTCGGCATCGTCCATGACGAGGAACGGGACGCCGCGCGGCAGCAGTACCGCCAGCGCCAGCGGCATCCGCGAGTGCACGTAGGACACGTGCAGGGCGACCGTCTCGTGGCGCCGGACCAGGTCGAAGAGCTTCGCCTGCGGCCGGTAACGGCCGTGCAGCGTGCGGGGCGTGTGCACCAGCAGCTTGGGCAGGCCCGTGGTGCCCGAGGTGTGCGTGATGAGGGCGGGCTCGTCCAGCTCCTGGACGACGGCCTCCACGCGGGGCGCACCGGCCAGCTCGGCGAGCGAGACGGTGCCGGGACGGGACCCGGCCACGATGATCACGCCCTTGGCGACATTGGGCAGTTGCGGGTCGCTGAGCGGTCCGTCGAGCTTGGCCAGGTCGGTCACCAGGTACGGCTGCTCCAGCCGGTCCAGCAGGGCCAGCACGCTCGCCCCGTCCAGGCCGGGCGAGAGCTGCACGGGGACGGCGCCGATGCGGGCGGCGGCGCAGGACAGCACGTTGATGTCGAAGCCGGACGACTTGTGGATCGCGACCCGCTCCGCGGGGCGCACGCCTGCGGCCCACAGCCGGGCCGCGACGTCGTCGATGTGGTCGGCGAACGCGGCGAACGTGAACTGCCGCCCGGCGCCGGGCAGAAGCGGCATGTCGTGGTCGAGGGTGATGAGGGTGTCGCCGTGTTCGGCCGCGGCACGCTCGGCGACGAGGCCCATCCGTATGCCGGTGTCGCTTGCCGTGATGGGCAGCATGGGTTTGCTCCTTTTCGGGTGCGGGTTGTGTATGGCTGGTCGCGCAGTTCCCCGCGCCCCTTCGGGGGCGCGGCCGTTTTTCGGGTGCGGGTTTGTCGTGGCTGGTCGCGCAGTTCCCCGCGCCCCTTCGGGGCACGAACCGCGCCCCTGACGGGGCGCGGTTCG
>NZ_JBSFWU010000131.1:0-17562 GCF_053594995.1 Streptomyces sp. NPDC002536 | reverse complement strand
GCGCCCACGCGGCGGAGCCGCACAATGTCACAGCCCCGCGCCCCTTACGGGGCGCACCGGCACCGGCCTGGCGCCGGGCAAACGGGCGGGTGGGCGGGCGCAAACCGCGCCGCCACGTCCGAGTGGACTAGACCTTTCGCCCCCCACCGCGCGAAACTGTCCCCGTGAAACACGTCATCGCGCTCGACGTGGGCGGCACCACCATCAAGGCGGCCCTCATCGGAGCGGACCACGCCCTGCTGCACGAGACCCGGCGGCCCACCGGCCGCGACCAGGGGCCCGACGCAGTCGTGACCGGCATCCTCGACCTCGCGGCAGAGCTCCGCGACCTCGGCGAGCGCCGCTACGGCGAGCCGGCGGCGGCCACCGGCATAGCGGTGCCCGGCATCGTCGACACCGCCACCGGCACGGCGGTGTACGCCGCCAACCTCGGCTGGCGCGACGTCCCGCTGCGCGCCCTCCTCGCCGACCGCGTCGGCGGCCCGGTGGCCCTGGGGCACGACGTGCGCACCGGCGGGCTCGCCGAGGGCCGTATCGGTGCCGGCCGTGGCACCGGCCGTTTCCTGTTCGTCCCCCTCGGCACCGGCATCGCCGGAGCCATCGGCATCGACGGCCGCGTCGAGGAGGGCGCCAACGGCTGCGCGGGCGAGATCGGCCACGTCGCCGTCCGCCCCGGCTCCGGCGGCGAGCCGTGCGGCTGCGGCGCCCGCGGCTGCCTGGAGACCGTCGCCTCGGCGAGCGCCGTCAGCCGCGCCTGGGCCCGCGTCGGCGGCGACCCGCAGGCCGACGCCGCGGACTGCGCGAAGGCCGTCGCCGCGGGCGACCCCCGCGCGGCGGCGGTCTGGGCCGAGGCCGTGAACGCCCTCGCGGACGGCCTCGTCATGGCCGTCACCCTGCTGGACCCCGGCACCCTGATCATCGGTGGCGGGCTGGCCGGGGCCGGGGAGACGCTGTTCGCGCCCCTGCGCGCGGCGGTCGCGGAGCGCCTCACGTTCCAAAAGCTCCCCCACATCGTTCCGGCGGCCCTCGGGGACACCGCCGGCTGCCTGGGCGCGGGCCTGCTCGCCTGGGATCTCATCACTCAGCACGCCATGGACGCCACGGAGGTATCCGCCTGATGGCCGAACGCACAGTTCTCACCGGAGCCGGGCTGGTCCTGCCCACGGGCGTGGCGGAGCAGACGGCCCTCGCGGTCGAGGGCGACCGCATCGCGGAGATCGCCCCGCGGACCCCTCGGATCACGGGGCACCGGACCCTCGACCTGTCCGGCCACTGGATCGTCCCCGGCTTCGTGGACATCCACGTCCACGGCGGCGGCGGCGCGTCCTTCTCCGCGGGCAGCGCCGAGGAGGCGCTCACCGCGATCCGCACGCACCGCGCGCACGGCACGACCACGATGGTCGCGTCGACCGTGACCGGCGACCTGGACGACCTGGCCCGGCAGGCCGCGGTCCTCTCCGAGCTCACCGAGCAGGGCGACCTGGCGGGCATCCACTTCGAGGGCCCGTTCATCTCCCCGCACCGCTGCGGCGCGCACCAGCCGGAGCTGCTGCGCGACCCCGACCCGGCGGACGTGCGCAAGCTCGTCGACGCGGCGCGCGGCGCGGCCCGGATGATGACGCTCGCGCCCGAACTGCCGGGCGGCCTGGAGTCCGTCCGGCTGCTCGCCGACCACGGCGTGATCGCGGCCGTCGGCCACACGGACTCCACGTACGAGGCGACGCTGGAGGCGATCGACGCGGGCGCGACCGTCGCCACGCACCTCTTCAACGCGATGCCCTCGCTGCTGCACCGCGCGCCCGGCCCGATCGCCGCGCTGCTGGAGGACGAGCGGGTCACCGTCGAGCTGATCAACGACGGTACGCATCTGCATCCGTCCGTCCTGGAGCTGGCGTTCGCCCGCGCGGGCGCGGGGCGGGTCGCGTTCATCACGGACGCGATGGGCGCGGCGGGCATGAACGACGGCATGTACCCGCTCGGCCCGATGCGCGTCGAGGTCAAGGACGGCGTGGCCCGGATCGCCGACGGCCCGACGGCGGGCTCGATCGCGGGCTCGACGCTGACGTTGGATACGGCCTTCAAGCGCGCGGTGACGATCGACAAGCTCCCGGTCGAGGCCGCGGTGCAGGCCCTGTCGGCAAACCCCGCCCGTCTGTTGGGCGTTGCCGACCGGGTCGGTTCGCTGGAGCCGGGCAAGGACGCGGACCTGGTCGTGTTCGACGATGCGTACGAGCTCGTGGGTGTGATGCGCAAGGGCACTTGGGTGGTCACTCCCGAAGTGCGCTGATTGTCACCCCATTTCGACAGCGGCGGCGGGCCCGGGGGACTGGGCCTGCCGCCGCTGTTTTGGCATGATCGCTCGCGCGATGTCGCACTGTTGCGAGAGAGAGGCGCCGATGATCCTCACGGTCACGCTCAACGCCGCGCTCGACCTGACCTACCGGGTCCCGCGCCTGCTCCCGCACACCGAACACCGCGTCACCCGGGCCGTCGAACGGCCCGGCGGCAAGGGCCTGAACGTCGCGCGCGTGCTGGCCGCGCTCGGCCACGACACGGTGGTGACCGGCTTCGTGGGCGGCGCGACGGGCGAGACCCTGCAGCGCCTCCTCGCGGAGAGCGCGCCCGGCGTGAGCGACGCCCTCGCCTCCATATCCGGGACGACCCGGCGCACGGTCGCCGTCGTCGACGAGTCGACGGGCGACACGACGCAGCTCAACGAGGCGGGCCCGCAGGTCACTCAGGAGGAGTGGGCCGCGTTCGAGGAGCGCTACGTACGCCTGCTGGCCGATGCGGAGGCGGTCGCGCTGTGCGGCAGCCTGCCGCCCGGGGTGCCGGTGGGGGCGTACGCGCACCTGGTGCGGCAGGCGCGGGCGCACCAGGTGCCGGTGGTGCTGGACACCAGCGGCGAACCGCTCCGCCGCGGCATCGCCGCCCGCCCCGACGTGGTCAAGCCGAACGCGGCCGAACTGGCCGCGCTGACCGGCTCGACGGCCCCCCTGGAGGCGGCCCGCGACGCCCGCCGCCGCGGCGCCCACGCGGTGGCCGCTTCGCTGGGACCTGACGGCATGGTGGCCGTCACCCCCGACGGCACGTGGCGTGCGACCCCGCCGCGCCCCGTACGCGGCAACCCGACGGGCGCGGGCGACGCGACGGTCGCCGGACTCCTCTCGGCCTGGCGCCTCCCCTGGCCGGACCGCCTGGCGAGGGCGGTGGCACTGTCGGCGGCGACGGTCGGCGCCCCGGTGGCGGGCGAGTTCGACGCGACGCTGTACGAGGAGTTGCTGCCGAAGGTCAGGGTCACAGGGGCGTAGGCCCCGCTCCCCCACGGAAAGGGAAAGCCGAATGCCCCTCATCCGCACCGCAGACCTCATGACCGCAGGCGGAGCCGTAACGGCCTTCAACGTCATCACGGTTGAACACGCCGAGGCCATCGCGGCGGGAGCCGAGGCGGCGGGAGCCCCCGCCATCCTCCAGATCTCCGAGAACGCCGTGAAGTACCACGGCAACCGGCTGGCCCCCATCGCCGCCGCCACCGCAGCCGTGGCCCGCACCTCGACAGCACGCCTCGCCCTGCACCTCGACCACGTCGAGAGCACGGACCTCCTCCACGCCGCCCACACGCACGACTTCAGCTCGGCCATGTTCGACGCGTCGAAGCTCCCCTACGCCGACAACGTCAAATCAACGGCTGCCGCGGCCCGTTGGGCCCACGACCGCGACCTCTGGCTGGAAGCCGAACTGGGCCGCATCGGCGGCAAGGCGGGCGACGCCCACACCCCCGGCGTCCGCACGGACCCGACCGAGGCGGCCGCCTACGCCGCAGAGACGGGCATCGACGCCCTGGCGGTGGCGGTCGGCAGCACCCACGCGATGACGATCCGCACGGCCACCCTCGACCACACCCTGATCACGGCACTCCACGAGGCGGTCCCGGTCCCCCTGGTCCTCCACGGCTCGTCCGGCGTCCCGGACGAGGAACTCCGCCGCGCGGTCACCGCAGGCATGACGAAAATCAACGTGGGCACAGCCCTCAACACGGCCTTCACGGGCACGGTCCGCGCCTTTTTGGAGGCGCACCCGTCGACGGTGGACCCGCGCAGGTATCTAACTGCGGCCCGCCAGGAGATGTCGGCGACAGTCGCGAGGTTTCTGCTAGCCGTCAGAGCCAAAGACACTCACGTCTGACTTCACAAAACCGCTCAGCCGGTGTCCGTAGCACCTCAACTGCTTCATGAACCACCACGCTGGCCGCAGCCTTGGCGTCTCTCAGGAACTTAAGCGCAGCGGATACCGACTATAGAGGGGTGAAATCCATTCCCCTCTTACCGAGACAGGCCGAAACGGTTAAGCCAATTTACAACCCCAGGCCAGGCCCCGCTCGGCCATACAAGCGACCCCTTCAGCAAGATGGCTAAAAATCGCCTCACTGGCCAGACACCAACCATTAACCGGAAGGCGGGATTCACATTGCCGACCACACCCAAACACGCGTACGATTGCCTTCTGCCGGCACGATTCACTTGAACCAGAGGCAGCTCTACAGTCAGGCGGAACACGCATTGAAGGCAGTCGCGAAAATCTCAACCGTTGCAATTTCCGCAGTCGCCCTCACAATGGCGACTGCGAACGCAAGCCACGCAGACCAGTGGTGGTACATGTCGAGCGGCACCGGAAAGTGTCTTGAGATTGAGAACTCCGGGCTCGGAAACGGCGATCGAGCTCAGCAATGGAGCTGCAACGGCCAGACAGGCTCAATGTGGTGGCTTGACAAGGCAGCCAACGAAGTATATATGATCCGCAACTATAGCGGAAAGTGTCTGGAAATTGAGAACTCCAGCACTCAGAACGGTGCCCGGGCCCAGCAGTGGGCCTGCAACAGAAATAACGACACCATGATGTGGCACCTCGTAACCACAGACGGCCAGCAGAAGCTTATCAATCACAACAGTGGAAAGTGCCTGGAGATCGAGAACTCCAGCTCTCAGAACGGCGCCCGAGCCCAGCAGTGGGACTGCGCGCACGTCAACGGGCAGGACTGGTCGTTTGGGTGGGGATAAATCATATCCTGCCTGTTTGACGGTATGAGGCATAGATCCATGAGGCCGAGGCAAGCAGCCCGGCCACCATCGAGATGAGCCATTACGTAGGGTCATGCTTGTGTGGGAGTTGGCGGGCAGCGGGTTACACCGTCCGCCAACTTTCCACAAGCTCTCGCAGTCAACATTGAACCGCACAATTCACCTTACCCATAAGGCGAATTAGGATCACTCAATACCCCTCGCCTCAACAGCCCAGGCACCGCGCTCCATCTTGGTAATTCTGGTTCAACCCTGCCTCAGGCAAGAGATGTGCCGCTCTCAGCAGCAATCGACCCTTGCCTCAAAGCACACATATGCGCGGTCCAGCACAGCACGTGGGTCTGCCCCGCGACCGCGGAGCCAGTGGAGAAGATGAGCGATCACTCCAATCGACGCCTCCTCAGCCACACTCGGAGCAAGTGGAGAGCCAGCCTCCTGGCGCACAGAGCTTCCCCCACAGAGGGCTGGTAACGCCTCAAGGTAAGTAACCGGCGGACTGCCGACGCCGCCCCCAAGCTCGGCTACCCCAACGCTCAGTTCACACCAGGTTGTTTTGCCATGTTCGCTCGGCAACACGCCCCATCGATCGGCCATTGCTGCGACCAAACGCAATCCCCGGCCGTGTTCGCGAGACGATGTAAGACAGCGTAGTGCAGGCAGGGCGTCCGCGGCAGGATCGCGAACCTCAATACGCAGAGATGCCCCCTCCATTGAGACAGCGACCCATGCCGGCGTTTCGGCACCAACGTGCGTGATGACATTAGCGACCAGCTCTGTCAAGCACAGCTGCACCGTATCTGCAAGGTCCATCAGGCCCCAGAGCTTCAACGGAACACACACAGACCGCCGAAGCTTGGCGACGTTCTCCGGAACTGCCAGGAACGGCAGTTCCCACCTTCTCGGGTGCCGGTGCTGATCGATGTCCATGCGAGCCTCGCCTCTCATCGAACCACCGCCTCTGCGCAGCGACGGAGAGTCCCACCATGCGAACTCTCCGCTCTGATGCATGCGAGCATGACAGTGCACATCCCGCCATGCAATGTGCACGAAGCGATTCCCTCCATCGGGTGATTGGCGTGTCGTACGCGCTTCGATGGACTGAACGCTCGCCATTCCCAAGGAGGTTGCGATGACCGGCTCCCCCACCGCCCGGCGCCGACGGCTCGCCATCGAGCTCAAGAGGCTTCGTGAAGAGCACCAGTTCACGTGCAACGAGGTGGGCAAGGCACTGGACTGGAGCGGATCCAAGGTCAACCGGTTGGAGACCGGCAGCGGAAGGGTCCAGCCGTCCGACATCGATGCGCTGTGCCGCTTCTACGACACGACCGACGACCTCCGCGAGTTCCTTAAGCGGCTCGCCAAGGACTCCAAGCTGCGCGGCTGGTGGCACGCACACGGCTCAGCCGTCCCGTCCTGGTTCTCCGTCTACATCGGCCTGGAACAAGACGCCTCAAGCCTCCGGCAGTACCAGTGCGAGTTCGTGCCAGGCCTGCTTCAGACAGCTGCTTACACAGCTGAGCTGCACAGAGCGACCGTCCAACTCGCAGAGGAGGAACTGGAGCGTCATGTGAACGTACGCATGGAACGCCAGGCGATCCTCCACCGCGAGAACCCGCCCGACCTGTGGGCCATCGTTCACGAGAGCGTTCTGCGGCACGTTGTCGGCGACAGGGCGCTGATGCGCGCGCAACTCGAACATATGCTGTCAGTGGGACAGTTGAAGAACGTCACGTTGCAGGTGCTCTCATTCAACGCGGGCACCTACCCGGCGACCGGCGCGTTCACCATCCTCGGCTTCCCCGAACAGGCAGATCAGGATGTCGTCTACCGTGACGGGCTGACCGACGCTGTCTACCTGGAGGCGCCGGAGGACGTTGACCAGTACGCGAAGGCATTCGACAGCCTGCGGGCAATCGCGTCAAGCCCGTCGAAGTCGACTTCGCTGATCAGACGTGTCCTTGAGGAGTACTCCCGATGAGCAGCACGCCACACTCCATACGTGGCTGTAGCGCGTGGTTCAAGAGCAGCTATAGCAACGGATCTGGGGGCGAGTGCCTCGAGGCCGCCCCGTCAGGAGTCGGCACCATCGTGCGTGACTCCAAGTACCCGGGCAGCCCTGTCCTGGCGTTTCACCGCGCTGCGTGGACGGGCTTCGTCAACAGCATACGAAGTGGCGAGCTCGGCTGACAGGACATACCCCCCACACAGCGAGCTCGCCACGCGCACAGTCACTAGCCGTTCACATGCCCCGGCTTCAGCCAGACCTGGTCCAGGTTGAAGTTGCACTGGTTGCCCTGCTCGCAGGACACCTTGATGGTGTTCGTCCCCTTGTTGAGGTCGATCCAGGCGAACGTACGCGTCCAGCCCTTGTCCCACTCGCCGTTCTTCGCCTGGGCGAAGTTCTTCATGTTCAGCTGCCGGCTGCTCGCCTGGCCGTTGACCGTGAGCGTCGAGTTGGCGTCCGTGCCCGGCACGCCGTACCCCACGAAGACGGTGTACTCGCCGGCCTGCGGCACTTCCAGGCTCCACTCGACCGCGGCACCCGGCTTGTTCATGCCGGTGATGTACGTTCCGCCGTCGGCCTTGGCGCCCTGCACGTCCTTGGCGGTCGTGGCACCGCCGCTGAGGCGCAGGCTCGCCGCGTCACGCTTCAATATCCCGGCTGCCGACGGGTTCTGAGGCTCGTCGCTCGCCTTCTTCGAGTCGTCACCCGACTTGTCGCCCTTGCCGGACTTCTGCTCACCCGCAGAGTTCTGCTTACTGTCCGTCGACGACGTGTTGTTCGTCAGCATCGCCACCCCGATGCCACCCGCGACAACCACGACGACCGCTATCGCCGCTATCAGCGGCCCCCGCCGCTTCGGACGTGCCGGAGCGGCCGGACCCGCCGCGTACCCCGCAGGGCCCGTCGGAGCCTGGGGCGCAGCCCCGCCCGGCAGGGTCTCCGGGGCCGCGTAGTGCGGGTGCTGCTGCCGCTGCGCGCCCGCAGGCTGGCCGTACTGGCGTGAGCCGACAGGGCGTACCTGGTTGTACGAGGTGCGGGGCACCCCGGGCCGGCGCTCGGCAGGCGCTTCCGTGGTGCCCTCGCCGCCCTCAGAGCGGTAGAGGTAGCCGAACGGGTCGTCGTTCTCCGGCGTCCCGGTGCCGTTGCCGTTGTTGCCGGCCGTCATCCCCTGTCACTCCCCACATGGTGTGCCCATCGGCGCCCACGTTCTGCACGCGCTCGCTCGTACACGCTCGGCGGCTGCGCCGCATCGGCGCAGCCTACCCCGAGCGGGCCGGATCACGCCGTGCGCCACCTATCCTGCCCGGCGGCCGGCTTTGGCGCGGGACCGTTTCTCGATGTACATCCGCTGGTCAGCGGAGTGCAGCACTTCGTCGGCGGACATCCCGCAGCCCGCCCAGCCGATGCCGAAGCTCGCTCCGACGCGCACCGCGCGCCCGTCGACCCTTATGGGCGGAATGATGGCGTTGCGCAACCGCACCGCGAGATCCTCCGCGTCCGCGGGCCCCAGCCCGTCCGCGAGGACGACGAACTCGTCGCCGCCGAGCCGGGCGACGGTGTCGCCCTCGCGCACCCCGTTGCTCAGCCGCTGGGCGACCTCGATGAGGACGGCGTCGCCGGTGTGGTGCCCGTAGCGGTCGTTGATCGCCTTGAAGCCGTCGAGGTCGCAGAACAGGACGGCCAGGCCTCTGGCGTCGGCGTCGTCGTCGCCGGAGGCCTGGCCGTCCTCGTCCGGCGCGAACGTGTGCACGTGGTGGTGGTCGTGATGGTGGGCGTAACCGCCGTGCGCGTAGCCCCCGTCCGCGTACTCGTCGGGAGCGAAGTCCGGCGCGTAGTCCGGCACGGTGTCCGAGCCGAAGCCGTGCCCGTAGGGCGCGGTGCTCGCGACGCTCTCGACCTCGGCGAAGCCGTCGAGACAGCCGTACGGCGCGACGTCCGCCGCGGCGTGCGTCTCGCTGCCCGGCGGTCTCCCGCACAGCCGGGCGCTGAGCCGGGCGCGCAGTTCGGCGCTGTTGGGCAGGCCGGTCAGGGAGTCGTGGCTGGCGCGGTGGGCGAGCTGCAGCTCGTGCCGCTTGCGCTCCTCGATGTCCTCGACGTGCGTCAGCAGGAAGCGCGGCCCGTCCGCGGCGTCGGCGACCACCGAGTTGCGCAGCGACACCCACAGGTACGTGCCGTCGCGCCGGGCCAGCCGCAGCTCGGCCCGGCCGCCCTCGGCGGAGGTGCGGAGCAGGGTGCCTATGTCCTCGGGGTGCACGAGGTCGGAGAAGGAGTACCGCCGCATCTGGGAGGCGGAGCGGCCGAGCAGCCGGCACAGCGCGTCGTTGGTGCGGTGCAGCCGCCCGTGCTGGTCGCCGCCGAGCTCGGCGATGGCCATGCCGCTGGGCGCGTACTCGAAGGCCTGCCGGAAGCTCTCCTCGCTGGCGCGCAGGGCCTGCTGTTCACGTTCGAGCCGGACCAGGGCGCGTTGCATATTTGCGCGTAGACGAGCGTTGCTGATCGCAATGGCGGACTGCGATGCGTACATCTGGAGCGCTTCGCGGCCCCAGGCGCCCGGGCGCCGCCCGTTGTGCGGCTTGTCCACCGAGATGACGCCCAGGAGTTCGCCCCCGGAGGGCCCCGTCGTGTACATCGGGGCGAAGAGGCGGTCCATGGGATGCCACTCGTCGGCGAACCGCGGGGCGGGCCCGGCGGTGTGCCATTGGGGGACGTCGTCCTCGTCGAGGACCCACCCCTCCGTGTAAGGGATGAACCGCAGTTCGCCCCACTGGTCGCCCATGGTGAGCCGCCGCTCCCACGACACCCGTGAGCCGACGCGGCCCGACATCAGCGCCTCTGCGCTGGCGCTTCCGGCCACCGCGGCCACCACCAGATCCCCGTCCGGCCGGACGAGGTTGACGGCTGCGAGCTCGTACCCGAGCCCGGTGACGATGCCGTCCGCGACGGTCTGCAAGGTGTCCGCGAGGCTGCGCGCGGTGTTCAGCTCCGCGACTGCCTGATGCACCTGTCGCAAGGTGGCCAGGCGGACATATGGCTCCGACTCGGTCTCCATAGCTCGCTCTCCCCCGAGACCTAAACAGCAACTCCAGGATTCTTTGTCGTCCGCTTACCACGGCCACTGAATCACAGCGAGCTGACTGCTCGGTACACAGGGTCAACAATTAGCGCTTCATGTGACTCATGTCACAAGTGCGGGGGCCATCCGGGCACTGGCGTTCGGAGATTCCTTGTGCCACGCGAACGCCTTACGAACGCAAATCCGCGACTGTACGGGAAGTGGGCGGAAGTGAC
The DNA here is from genome assembly GCF_053594995.1 of Streptomyces sp. NPDC002536. Lineage (NCBI taxonomy): Bacteria > Bacillati > Actinomycetota > Actinomycetes > Kitasatosporales > Streptomycetaceae > Streptomyces > Streptomyces sp. NPDC002536. The sequence continues at coordinate 7,191 of NZ_JBSFWU010000131.1, read as the reverse complement.
ACGGGCCTAGGCCCAGGGCCTGGTCCCACAGCCCGATGCGCCCCTCGGGGAAAGGCGACTAGCGTGCACACCGTGTTGCAGACGACCTCCGCCACCCCGCCCGTCGCGTCCGGCATAGCCCATCCTGAAGGGGTGAGCGCCGACGAATTCCGTGCCGCCCTCGCCCGCCTCGCCGCCGGCGTGGTGCTGGTGACCGCGCACGACCCCGAGGACGGCCCGCGCGGCGAGGACGTCGGCATGACGGCGACGGCCTTCCTGTCCGTCTCCCTGGAGCCGCCGCTGGTCATGGTCAGCGTGCGCAACGACTCCCGGATGGACGACCTGCTGGCCCGCCAGCCCCTGTGGGCGGTCTCCGTCCTGGCCGAGGACCAGCGGCAGGTGGCGGCACGTTTCGCCATGAAGGGCCGCATCAGCGACCGGCTGCTGTTCGCGGACGTCCCGCACGGGCACGGCGAGGCGACGGGTGCGCCGCTGATCGACGGAGCGCTGTCGGTGCTGGAGTGCCGCACGGAGCAGCGGGTGCCGGCGGGGGACCACACACTCGTCATCGGCCGCGTCCTCACGGCGACGGCGCCGAGCACGGACGCCGGACCGCTGACGTACTTCCGCGGCCGCTACCGACAGTTGGGGTAGGGCCTTCGTGCCCTGAAGGGGCGCGGGGAACTGCGCGACCAGCCCCCACCGGCCCGCAGCCGACGCACCATCCCGAGGATCCGGGGCGCAGCCCCGAGCACCTCGACTGCGGGCGCGTCGTGGTTGCTCGCGCAGTTCCCCGCGCCCCTGACGGGGCACAATCCGGCGGTCACCAATCCCGCCCGGTGCGCCCCCGCTTGGTCTCGCCGCGCTGCTTCTTCTCACGCAGCCGCCGCTCGTTGATGCCGCGCGGAATCTTCGTGGCCCGGCGCTGCTTGGGCGGCGGCGCGGACGCCTCGGCGAGCAGGGAGGCCAGGCGGACGGCGGCGGTCTCGCGGTTGCGCCACTGCGAGCGGTGCTCGGAGGCGCGTACGACGACCACGCCCCCGTCGACGAGCCGGCCCGCGAGCCGCTCCAGCGCCCGCTCCTTCCACACCTGCGGCAGCGCATCCGTGCGCGCGAGGTCGAAGCGCAGCTCCACCTGGCTGTCACTGGTGTTGACGTGCTGCCCGCCCGGCCCCGAGGAGCGGGAGAAACGCCACATGAGCTCGGCCTCCGGGAGGGAGACGGAGCCGCGGATGACGTAGGGACCGGACATGTGTCCCATGATCCCGCACGGCCCGCCGCACCGTCACATCGTTTTATGCCGGAACCATGACTGGGCAAAGAAAGTAAAGAAACCCTGGAACCCCACTGCCCCCACCGAGCGTTCTCCCGGATGACGACCTCGTCGATCTCGATCTGCTCGATCTGAAGGGACCCATCCCATGGCTGTAAGCCTCTCCAAGGGCGGCAACGTCTCCCTCACCAAGGAGGCCCCGGGCCTGACGGCCGTCACGGTCGGCCTCGGCTGGGACGTCCGCACCACCACGGGCACGGACTTCGACCTCGACGCGAGCGCCATCGGCGTGAACGCGGGCGGCCGCGTCTACTCGGACGCGCACTTCGTCTTCTTCAACAACAAGTCCACCCCGGACCAGTCCATCGTCCACACCGGCGACAACACGACGGGCGCCGGCGAGGGCGACGACGAGCAGATCAACGTCAACCTGGCCGCCCTCCCGGCCGACGTCGACAAGATCGTCTTCCCGGTCTCCATCTACGACGCCGAGACGCGCGCGCAGAACTTCGGCCAGGTGCGCAACGCGTACATCCGCATCGTCAACCAGGCGGGCGGCCAGGAGATAGCCCGCTACGACCTCAGCGAGGACGCGGCGACGGAGACGGCGATGGTCTTCGGCGAGCTGTACCGCAACGGCGCGGAGTGGAAGTTCCGTGCGGTGGGCCAGGGTTACGCGTCGGGCCTGGTCGGCATCGCGCGCGACTTCGGCGTCAACGTCTGACGGACGCGCAAGGGGCACCCCGCGGTGCGGAGTGCCCCACACCCGTCGGCAGACGGGTCAGATGCGGTCGGCCGCAATGAGCAGGTAGTGGAAGCTGCCTTCCTTGTAGGCGGTCAGGAAGGGGTCCTCGACGCCGGTGGCGAGGGAGGACTGGGCGCGCAGTTCCCAGTACGGAATCGTCGCTGCCGTCAGGTCGACGACGTTCATCGGGACGAGGCCGTTGGCCGCCATCGCCTTGAAGTAGGCGCTGCGGGGGTGGATGTTGCAGGTGTAGTGCTCGTCGATGCGGCTGACGGCCTTGGAACGGCCACCCGTCACGTCGTTGTAGCAGCCGGTGATGACGACATAGCGGCCGCCGAAGGCGAGCTGGCGGGCGTGCTCGGCGAAGAGCTGGAACAGGTCCACGTACATGGTGGACTCGTTGTTCCAGATGCTGCGGAAGGCGCCGGTGGGCAGGCCGGTGTCGAGCATGTTGCGGAAGTGGTAGCGCACCCGGTCGTCCACGCCCCGTTTGCGGGCCTGGGCGTTGGCGAAGTCGACCTGGGTGTGGGAGATGGAGATGCCGTCGGCCCGGCAGCCGAAGCGGGCGTTGGCCATGATGCTCGTGCCGCCGCGGCCGCAGCCGGCGTCGAGGAGGCGGTCGGTGGGCTGCACGTCGCCGAGGTGGTCGAGCAGGACGTCCGCCTGCGCCGATTCCAGGCGGTGGAGTTCGGCGATGATGCGGGCGTCGCGGGTGTCCTCGGGGCCCTCCAGGACGGAGGGGTCGTAGTCGCCGAGCCCGTAGTGGTGGTGGTAGAGGCCGTCGACATCGCCCAGACGCAGATTGACCGGGTCCTTCTCACTGTTCCAGTAATCGGCGACCGACTGCTGATACGCGGTGCGCAGGACCTGGGCAGGGGCTTCCGGGGTGGTGGTCATGAGGGGGTGCTCCTTAACGTTCAACGTTCCGATGGGTCGAACAGGCGGTGCGCGGCTCAGGCGTCGGGGGTGCGGGCGACCTCGACGTTCTCCAGGACGCCGAGCGCGTCGGGGACCAGCACGGCCGCCGAGGAGTAGGTGCTGACCAGATAGGACATGACGGCCTGGTCGTTGATGCCCATGAACCGGACGTTCAGGCCCGGCTCGTACTCGTCCGGGATGCCGGTCTGCCGCAGGCCGACCACACCCTGGGCCTCCTCGCCGGTGCGCATCGCCAGGATCGAGGTGGTGCCCTGGTCGGAGACCGGCAGCTTGCCCAGCGGGTAGATGGGCACGCCGCGCCAGGCGGGGATGCGGTGGCCGTCGACGTCCACGTCGCCGAAGTAGAGGCCGCGCCGGTTGCATTCGCGGCCGAAGGCGGCGACGGCCTTCGGGTGGGCGAAGAACGCCTTGGTCTGGCGGCGCATGCTCAGCAGCTCGTCGAAGTCGTCCGGGGTGGGCGGGCCGGAGTGGGTGGAGATGCGCTGGCCGTGGTCGGCGTTGTGCAGCAGCCCGAACTCGCGGTTGTTGACGAGTTCGTACTCCTGGCGTTCGCGCAGCGCCTGGATGGTCAGCCGCAGCTGCTGCTCGATCTGGTTCATCGGGTCGTTGTAGAGATCGGCGACCCGGGTGTGCACCTTCAGGACCGTCTGCGCCACGCTCAACTCGTACTCGCGCGGTGCGAGTTCGTAGTCGGCGAACGTGCCCGGCAGGACGGGCTCACCGGAGTGGCCGGCGGCCAGCGCGATGTCCGCCTCGCCGCGCTTGTTCTGCGGGCGGTCGCCTTCGGCCCGGCGGCTCCGTACGTGCTCGCGCAGCCGCTCGTTCTGCCCGGCCACCTCCTCGTACGCCCGCCGGGGCAGCACCAGCACCTTGCACGCGGTCATCGCACGGGCGGTGAACTCCCACGCGCCGGGCTCCTCCGACACGGCCTGCCCGCCGAAGAACCCGCCGTCGGCGAGCACCCCCAGCCGCGACTCGTCCCCGTACTTCCCGGTGCCGGTCTGCTCCACCTTGCCGTGCGCGATCAGCACGACCCGGTCCGCCGGCTGCCCGGCCTGCACCAGGACCTGGCCCGGCTCGTACTCCTGCTGCTCGCAGCGTCCGGCCAGCGCCTGCAGCACGCCTGCGTCGTCGAACCCGCGCAGCAGGGGCAGTTCGCCCAGCTCGGCAGGGACGACCCGGACCGCGGCCCCTTCCTGGACGAACGTCACCCGCCCGTCGCCGACCGCGTGGACCAGTCGCCGGTTGACCCGGTACGTGCCGCCCTTGACCTCCACCCAGGGCAGTGTCCGCAGCAGCCAGCGAGAGCTGATGTTCTGCATCTGCGGAACGGTCTTGGTGGTGGTCGCCAGATTGCGGGCAGCCGCGACTCCGAGGCTCAACTGGGCCCGCCCTGCGTTCGCTTCGTCCTGCCCAGGTTGCTCAGGCTGCTCAGGCGTCACTGCGGTCGTCATCCCTGTTCCCTTCCAGACGGTGTGGGGGAGGCATGTCGGGGGCATCGGCCGCGGTGGCCGGGCCTGCCGCAGGCGATGCGAGCCGCAAGTGAAGCAGCGCGTAACGATGTTGGTCGAGAGTGGCGAAACGTATGCCGTGCGTTTGCGCCACCGGCCGCGGACCACGGATGCCGAGTTCAGACGTCTCCGGCGTCCCCCGACAACGGGAGCCATCGCTCCTCAGTACGGCCGGAATCCGGTGAACCGGCCCGGGATATCCGGCCCGGCGCTGGGAAGGAACGGGGCGGGAGGGCGCCCTTGCGCCGTCTTCGCGGGAGTGGGCACGGTGGTCACGCGCGTGTCGGATGTACGGATCTGTGGACGGAGTTGCGGATGATGGCGCCAATCCCCGGTACGACCGACGCCGGGTCTTTTCCCCCGGTGACACGTCTGCTGTCCGGGCCGACGGGGATCGGGACGAACTCCTTGCGCCTCGCGCAGGACTTGGCGCTGGAAACAGACACAACACTGCCGGAACCGCCGGAGCTTCCGGCGCCACCGGTGTCGGAACCGACACTGCAGCCGTCGTCGCAGCGGATCGAGGGCCTCTACTGCCCGCCGGCCGTACGGGACGACCGTGCGCTGGCCGACGAGGTCAACGACCGGCTCGTCGAGTGGGCCGAGAAGGAAGTGGACCTTTACCCGGACACCGATCTGAGGGACGACCTCCTGGCCTTCGACGCGGGGCGGTCGGTGGTCCTGTGCCACCCGGACGCGCCGAGCATCGACCACCTGATGGCCGCCGCCCGTCTCCTCATCGGCGAGAACGCCGTGGACGACTACTTCTGCGAAGCGCAGTACGGCGGCACCGCGGACCGCCGCGGCGCGGCGCTCGCCGTCGCCCAGTCCGCGATCGACCCCGCCCACAACACCCCGCGCTACGAGGCCGACTGGCGGGCCGGCCTCGACGCCCACCCGGCCCTGCGCTCGATGCGGTCGGCCATGGACCACTTCTACGCCCTGGCCACCCCGGCCCAGGCGCACCGCTTCCGGCACGACATCGTCAACCTCTACCTCGGCTACGGCGCCGAGGGCGACTGCATCAGCCAGCGCCGCACGCCCGCCGTGTGGGAGTACCTGGTGCAGCGGCAGTTCAACAGCTTCCGCCCGTGCCTGACCCTCACCGACTCGATCGGCGGCTACGAACTGCCCGCCCACCTCTTCGCGGAGCCGGCGGTACAGCGGGCCGTCGCGCTGTCCTCCAACGCCTCGACCCTCTGCAACGACCTCTACTCACTGCGCAAGGAGCAGGCGAGCGAGCGCTTCCACTACAGCCTGCCCACCGTGATCGCCGCCGAGGAGGACTGCTCCATCCACGACGCCTTCCAGAAGGCGATCGAGGTCCACAACGAGATCGTCCACCTCTTCGAGGAACAGGCCGCCGCGCTAGCCGCCATGCACCCGCTCGTCGCCCGCTTCGTCACCGGCCTGCACAACTGGATGACCGGCAACCACGAATGGCACGCAGGGAATGTCGGTACGCGGTACGCGACGTCGCCCTGAGGGGGCGCCTGGGGGGGGCGCCCCCTCCTGCGCTCACTTGACCGGCGTCAGGCGCCACTTCTGGTTGTCGCCGCCGTTGGCGAACCACTGAATGACGTTGACGCCGGCGGCCATGCCGTTGTCGTAGACGTCCAGCAGCTTGCCGCTGTTGACGTTCTTGAGCGTGTAGACGTCACCGTCACCGACCGGGGTCAGCTGCCACTGCTGCGACGTCCGCTTCGGGTCGGCGGACCACTGAAGGACGTTCGCGCCGTCCGCCTTGTTGCTGTCCTGCACGTCAAGTGCCTTGCCGCTGCAGCGGGGGTGAAGCGTGCAGACCCCTTCCGCCCCGGCCGGCCGGAGATCCCACGCCTGGGCGTCGGTGCCGTTGGCGTCCCACTGGTAGACGTTCGCACCATCGGCGGTGCTGGCACCGGCCACGTCGAGGAGCTTGCCGCTCTTGACGCTGGTGAGGGTGAAGAAGCCGCTGAGCTGTGTCATGGGTTGCGTATGCCCGTCCGCTCGAAGTGGATTCAGGAGTTCGATCGATCTCCGGAACGGGACCCTAGGGACGGCCGTGGGGGCGGGCAAGGGCGCCGGGGGATCTTGGCTGGCAAGCAACGGTCGGGCCGTGTGTCACTGCGCAGTAACACACGGCCCGCATGGACACCGTGCAGGCCCACCCCCGCGGCCTTGCCGTACTCGCGGCCGGAATCACCGGACCGTCCCGGCCCACTGCGGAATAGTCGACACATGGCAGCCACGCCCAGCACCACCGAGCTTCGCCGTGCCAGGTTCGCCCGGCGCCTCCCCTCTGCGCTCTCGGAACTCCACGGCCCCGCGCACAGCGCCGTCAGCCTGCCGTTGCACCTCGCGTGGTCCGGCCTGACCCAGTTCGACCTCGACCAGCCCCGGCTGTGCATGAGCTGCTACAGAATCCTCTTGGCCGAGGGGCAGCACGACGACCTGGTCCACTACCTGAATCGCGAACGGCTCATCGGCATGTGGCCGGTCCTGCGCACGCTCATCAGTCGGGACATCTGCAACGCCTGGGAGTGCGCCTTCGACGAACTCGCTCCCGACGCCCAGGCCGTCGTGTGAACCTCACAGACCTCCACCGCCGCCTCCTCAGTGACCTTCTCACTGGACGAACCGGACTAGGGCCTGCCACGATGCTCCAGGCCTAGCACCTGGGGGGCTGGCACGGCCTCGCCCTGTTCACCGCCACCTGGTTCCTCGTCGCTTCCGGCCTGGAGGCCGTCTTCGCCCTGGCTGTCGCA
>NZ_JBSFWU010000130.1:0-17576 GCF_053594995.1 Streptomyces sp. NPDC002536 | reverse complement strand
GCTGGGGGTGCCCCCAGGGGCTGCGCCCCGGACCCCTGGGGTGGTGCGTCGGCTGCGGGCCGGTGGGGGCTGGTCGCGCAGTTCCCCGCGCCCCTGACGGGGCACCCGGTCGCGCCCACGCGGCGGAGCCGCAAATCGACACAGCCCCGCGCCCCTTACGGGGCGCCCCCTCACGGAAGACGCCCCCGGGTCGCATCGCCGGTCAGCGGCGCCAGCAAATCGCCGAACTCCTCGGCACGGTCGAGCACCCGCTCCGGCGTGAAGGCCAGCTCCGCAGGATCCCGGCAGGCCGCGACCTCGTCCCAGGTGACGGGGGCGGCCACGGCAGGGCGGTCCCGCAGCCGGAGGGTGTAGGGCGCGGCGGTGGTCTTGGCGCTCGCATTCTGCGACCAGTCGATGAGCACCTTGCCGCGGCGCTCGACGCGCGTCATGGAGACCACCACCAGCCCGGGGTGCTCGCCCATCATCCGGGCGGCCAGCCCCTTGGCGTAGCCGCCGACCGCCCGCCCGGAGGCGGGGTGGACGGGCGCGTAGAGGTGCAGCCCCTTGGAACCGGAGACCACGGCGTGGGCGGTGAGCCCGTCGTCGTCCAGCAGCTGGCGCAGCCGCTGGGCGATGCGGCAGCAGACGACGAGATCGGCGCCCGGCCCCGGGTCCAGGTCGAGCACGAGCCGGTCGTGCCGGTCCGGCCCCGCGGCCGCCGTCCACTGCGGGACGTGCACCTCGTAGGCGCCCAGATTCACCATCGCGATCAGCGCCGCGGTCGAGTCGATCACGACCTGCCCGGTCACCCCCTCCCGGTGCTCCACGGGCACCACCCGCACCCACCCGGGCGCCCCCGGGGGCGGGTTCTTGGCGACCCAGCTCTCCCCCTCCGGCCCCTCGGGCGCCCGTACGAACGAGGCGGGACGCCCGTCGAGGTGCGGCACCATCGCGGGGGCGATCCGCGCGTAGTACTGCAGCACCTGCGCCTTGGTGTGTCCCGTGGCGGGGAAGAGCACCCGGTCGAGATGGGACAGCGACAGCCGGCGGCCGTCGATCTCCACCACCTGCCGGTCCGGAGTGACAGGCATAAGGTAGGAATTCCCCGCGGAGGGACAAATCCATGCGCACCATGTGGAAGGGCGCCATCGGTTTCGGCCTGGTCTCGGTGCCCGTACGCCTCTATGCCGCGACCCAGGAACACGGCATCAAGCTGCACCAGGTCCACGCCGAGGACGGCGGCCGGATCCACCTCAAGCGCGTCTGCGACAGCTGCGGCGAGGACGTCCCGTACGAGGAGGTGGCCAAGGGCTTCGAGGACGACGAGGGCCACACCGCGGTCGTCACCCAGAGCGACCTCGCGGGCCTGCCCCTGCCGAGCAAGAAGCTCATCGACGTCCTGGCCTTCGTCGACGCCGACCGCATCGACCCCCTGCAGCTGTCGAGCTCGTACTACCTCGCGCCGGACAGCACGGCCGCGGACAAGCCGTACGTCCTGCTGCGCGAAACCCTCAAACAGACCGACCGCGTCGCCGTCACCAAGATCGCCCTGCGCACCCGGGAGTCCCTGGCCCTGCTCCGCGTCCACGAGGACCTGCTGACCCTGCACACCATGTACTGGCCCGACGAGATCCGCGACAGCGCCGACCTCGCCCCGCCGTCCTCGGTGACCGTGCGCCCGCAGGAGCTGAAGATGGCCACGAGCCTGATGGACACGCTCTCGGAGGACTTCGACCTCGCCTCGCTGGAGGACGAGTACCAGGTCGCCCTGGACGAACTCATCGCCGCCCACCTGGACCACCGCCCGGTGACCAGGAAGGCCACCACGAAGGCACCCGACAACGTCATCGACCTGATGTCCGCCCTCCAGGCGTCCATCGACCGTGCCGCCGGAAAGCCGTCGGGGACGGCGAGGGCGAAGAAGACGGCGGCAGGCCGGGAGCCGGCCAGGGCGAAGGCCGAGCCGAAGAAGCGGACGGAGACGAAGAAGGCTGCGGCGAAGAAGAGCGGCAGCGCGCGGAAGAAGGCGGGCTGACGCGGTCAGACCACCGGCGCCAACTCCGTCCTGGCCCGGTCCGCCAGCCCCTCCGCCCCGCACTCCTCCGCGAGGTCCAGGCCCTCCCGGAGCTGCCCCGCCGCCTCGTCGTCACGACCTGCCCGGCGCAGCGCGGCGCCACGCTCCACCAATGCGGTCGCGTACTCGAAGCGGCACGGCGACCTCCGCAGGTACTCCACCGACCGGTCCAGCTTGACCAGGGCGTCCTCCGGGGTGGCCACCCGGGCGGCACGCCGCAGCGCCTCGCCGATGGCGGTGTCGGTGCCGAACCGCATGGCGTGCTGCACCGCCTGGTCCGCGAGAGCACGGGCGCGTTCGGGCTCTCCGGGGGCGACGGCCGCCGCCAGGTCCAGCGCCCACGGGGCCCAGAGAGTGTTGTGACGGCCCCGCTCGCTCAACCGCCGCCCGGCAGCCTCCAGTTCGGCGACGGCCTCCTTGGTCCGTCCGACGGCAAGCAGCAGCTTCCCGACCACGGACGCCGCATCAGGCATCACCATGGCCGGAGGATAGGGCGGGCCGAACGCATACTTCTCCGCAACGGCCCGGGCCTCGTCGACCCGGCCGCGGGCCAGCAGGGTGTCGACGAGCATGCAGGTCCCGTCCCACTGGATCGGCAGCCCCGGCCCCAGCCGGTCCGCGAGCCGGAGTCCCTCGCGCAGGTACTCCTCGGCGCGCGCCAGCCGGCCCCGGCGGAAGTGGACGAGTCCGAGGTACTCGTGGGCGAAGGCCAGATGGGCGCCGCGCCAACCGGAGATCTCGAAGGCGCGCACGGCCTCGGTGAAGAGCTCCTCGGCCTGGTCGAGACGGTCCGTGAAGGCATAGGTGATGCCGATGATGCTGGGGATCTCGAAGCCCCACTCGGTGTTCGTCCATCCCAGGCCGTCGGGGAGCCGGTTGCCCGTCAGGGTGCGGTCGGCGCGGTCGACGACGTCCATGGCGTCATCGCCGCGGATCATGCCGTCGAAGGCGTGGAGCGCCAGCAGGGCCCGCTCGGAGTTGTCGCGCCCGCTGAGGCGGTTGGCGAGTGCGGCGACCTCCCGGGAGCGCTCGTACGCCCCGTCCTCCTCCAGCTGGATCCCCTTCCAGAGGAAGTGGGCGGCCTGCAGCCGCATCCGGTCCGGGCCTGTCGGTGTCCTGGTGGCCTGATCGGCCACGACCTTCGCGGCTTCGGCCAGTTGGCTGTTGTGTGCGTACGCCTGCGACAGGCGGTACGTCGCATCGACGCGCAGGCCGTCCGGCAGCCCCGGCAGATCGAGTGCCGCACGCAGGTGGTTGATGGTGGCGGGCGGCGAGGTCAGCAGGGCCGAGCAGCCCAGCTCGTACAGCACACTCGCCTTGTCCTCGTCGGGCGGCGGTTCGGCCAGCGCCCGCTCCAGACATCGGGTCGCGGCCTCGGGAGCGCCGACGGCGAGGTGTTCCCTGGCCGCTCTGCGCAGCTGCCGCACCAGGTCCGGGTCGTCGTCGGGGTGGACCTCCAGGAGGTGCCGCGAGGCGATGGCGGCGCCCTGCCCGGCGTTGGTGACCGCCCAGGCCGCCAGCCCGTGCATCGCGGTGCGCGTGGCGGGCGGGATGGCCTGGTAGACGGCGGTGGCGATCAGGGGATGGACGAATTCGAGCTCGGTGACGCCGACCAGGATGCGGGCCTCGCGCAGCCGGTCCGCACAGCTCAGGCCCTCCGCGGGGCTCATGCCGGCGACCATGGCGGCCATGCGGGGCGCGATCTCCGTACCGAGCACGGCGGCGGCCCAGGCGAACCGGGTGGTGGACGTGCCCAGTTGTTCGAGCCGGGTGACCAGGCCGCTCCCTCGGGCGGCGGCACCGAGCTCGCGGAGCAGGGCCGCCGACTCCTCCGTGGGCTTGAGACCGCGGTCCCGGGACTTGGCGATCAACTCGACGGCCTCGTACGGATTGCCACCGGTGACGGCCCAGATCTCGCGGCAGAAGGGGTCGTCGGACCGCGCGCCCAGGGCGCCGCGCACCAGCTCGGCCACGGCTGCCGGAGTGAGCGGGTGCAGGACGACGGGGCGGTGGCCGCGGCCGTCGACCAGATCCCCGAACGCGGGTACCTGCCGGGGCAGCTCGCGGGGACGGTAGGCGGCGATCAGGAGGACCGGCAGCTCTCCGAGCCGCACGGCGAACGAGCTGATCCAGTTCAGCGATTCCGCATCCACCCAGTGCGCGTCGTCGACGACCATGATCAACGGTCCCCGCTTCATGGCGAATTGGGCGACCAGCCAGTCGAGGCCGTCGCGCACACCCTGCGGGTCGGGCTGCGCACCGGTCGGCGGCGCGATCCCCAGAGCCGGTCCCGAGATGTCGTGCCAGGCACCGAGCAGCTCCTCGCGCTCCGCCGGGGCCATGGGAGCCAGGGCGGGCTGCAGCAACTGCCGGACGACATGGAAGGGAACGGTTTCCGCACCCTTGCTGCCGCGGGCGGACAGCACGGTGCAGCCGCCGAGTCCGGCGGCGATCCGCCGCACCTCGCCCAGCAGCGCGGTCTTCCCGGTACCCGCCTCGCCGCTGCAGAACAGCAGCCCTCCGCGGGGCCGGTCGCGCCCGGGCCCGCCGCACAGCTCCTCGACCGCCCGCCGAGCCGCCGCGATCTCTTCCTCGCGCTCGAACAGGGCGGTGGGCGGGCGGTGTTGGTCCTGTTGCCCGGTCATGACACTGCCCTCCCGTATGGGTCCGATGAGGCGAGCCTAGCCCGGACGGCGAGCCTTGGGGCGAGGTTCGCAGGACAGACCACTCGCGGGCCACCCGCGGGCCACTCGCGGACAGGAGCCCGCCCCCGTACGCACAGACCGGCATCATTCAAATGCCTTTTCGATAATGGCCGGTGCAGGGGGCATTGTGATGCCTTTCGAATTCGGCCGTCAGCCCATTCTGCGAATATGACAACTTCCCGTCGGAGCGTCGCGCGACCGGCTACGCTCCATCTCGCGCAGCGGGTTGTGGCGACTGCAGCACGCTGCCGTCTGCCGCTGCGCTGCCGCGACCGGAGAACCTCCTCATCCTCATTCGCGCTCGGGCGGCTCCCTTTATTCCCACGTCGCCCCCCGACTTGCTTTCCAAAGCGCCCGAGGTTCCCGATGGTTGGTACTGGATCGTCACATCAAGTCAGGCGGCCCGCCTCCGCACTCATATGGCTGGTCCCCCCTGTCGTGCTGGCGGTCTGCACGGCCACCGCCGCGGTGTTCGCACCTCTCGACGTACGCGCCCCGGCGGCCTGGTGCGGAACGGCGGCCACCGTGGCCGTCGCGCTCACCTCCTCCGAGGCGGTGCGCCGGGGACGGGTCATCGCCTCCCTGCGCCACCGGTGCGCCGAGCAGGAGGCGGTGCTCCGGCACCGGCTCGTCCAACAGGAGCGCGAGACGCAGCGACTGGCCCGTGAGCTGCTGCCGCACACGGTGACGCTGCTGCAGAGCGGCGTCGGCGCCGAGGAAGTCCTCAGCGCCGTCTCCCGGCCGAGCCCGCTCGACCCTGCATTCGCCGCGGCGCACCGCTCGGTGCTGCGCTCCGTGATCGACGCCGTGCAGGCGGAGGAGGGCCTGCGCGACTCGGCGCACCGCGCGTTCGTCAACATCGCCCGCCGTATGCAGGCCATCGTGCACCAACAGGCCACCGACCTGCGGGAGATGGAGGACCGGCACGGCAACGAGCCGGAGGTCTTCAGCGACCTGCTCCACCTCGACCACGGCACCGCGCTGATCGGCCGCCTCGCCGACAGCATCGCGGTCCTCGGCGGATCCCGGCCCGGCCGCCAGTGGAAGAACCCGGTTCCCCTCTACAACGTGCTGCGGGGCGCCATGTCCCGGGTGATGGACTACCGGCGGGTGGACCTGCACTCGGTGGCGGACGTCGCCATCACCGGTTCCGGGGTGGAACCGCTGATCCACGCCGTCGCCGAACTGCTGGACAACGCCACCCGGTACTCCCCGCCGCAGACCCGGGTCCATCTCACCGCCGTCGAGGTCCAGTCGGGGGTGGCCGTCGAGATCGAGGACGCCGGTGTCGGCCTCACCGATGAGGCGCGCCGTCGCGCCGAGGCCGTGCTCGAACTGGCCGACCGCGGTCTCGACCTCAACGACCTCGGCGAGACCCCCCGGCTGGGCCTCGCCGTCGTCGGCAAGCTCTCCAAGATGTACGGGTTCAGGGTTTCGCTGCGCTCCTCCGCCTACGGCGGGGTCCGCGCCGTTCTGATCGTTCCGCAGAGCCTGGTCACGGCGAGCGCCACTCCGGGCGGCGAGATCGCCCGTGCCGCCACCCTGCCGCCCCCCAAGCCCAGGAAGAAGCCCGGCCGGCCCCTGCCGCCGCCACCGCCCCTCGAACTGCCGGGCCCGGCCTCCGATGCTCCGGGAGGACTTCCGCAACGCCGGCGGCGGGTACCGGGCATGAGCCCCAGGACTGCGCGCGGGACCACGGCCGACCGGGCGTCGGGCAGCCGCCGGCCGCCCGCACCGGCCGAACCCGTACAGCCGGGCATCTGGCTGTCCGCCTTCACCGACGCCATCAACGGCAGGGAATCCACGGGCGGTCGGGGCACCGAACAGTGATGAATCGTCAGACAAGAAAGAGTGGCCAAGTGACGCAGCAGCGGTTCAACATGGACTGGATGCTCAAGGATCTGGCATCCAGTGTTCCGCAGACCCGCCACGTGATCGTGCTGTCCTCGGACGGCCTGCGCATGGCTCAGCACGGTACGGACACGGACGCCGCGGACCGGCTGGCCGCCGCCTGCGCAGGGCTGCAGAGTCTGTCGGCGGCCGTGGCCGCCGAATTCCCGCAGGGCGACGGGCAGATGCGCCTCGTGGTCATCGAGGTCGACGGCGGCTTCTTCTATCTGATGGCCGCCGGTGCGGGCGCCTATCTGGCGGTGCTGGCCGACGACGACGTGGACGCCGGTCTGATGGGGCAGCAGATGCGGGACCTCGTGGCGCGCATCGGCGAACACCTCACCAGTCCGCCCCGGGTGTCCGGGCCGGTGGCATGAACAAACCCGAACGGGCATGGGATCCCGGCAATCCGGACCGCCTGTACATCCTCACCAGCACGAGCGACGGTACGGGCAAGGAAGTCAGAATCGATCTGGTCACGCTGGTCGTCTCCCGCACGGAAGGCGACCCCGGCCTGCAGCCCGAGCACTGCGCCATTGCCCGGATGTGCGACTACCCCTTGTCCGTGGCCGAGATATCCGCCTATCTCACCCTGCCCGTCAGCACCGTCACCGTTCTGCTCAAGGACCTGCTGACGCGTGAACTCGTGGAAGCCAGACCACCGGTACCGGTCGCCACGGTGCCCGACGCCCGACTCCTGGAGGCGGTGATGCATGGACTACAGAATCTCTGATTCACCCGCAGGGCCCAGGAGGGAGGACATCCTCCCCGCCTCGACCGCGGCAGCCGTCAAGGTGGTGATCGTCGGTGGTTTCGGGGTCGGCAAGACGACCCTGGTGGGCACCGTCAGCGAGATCAGACCGCTGACCACCGAGGAGACGATGACCCAGGCCGGTGTCGGCGTGGACGACCTCGCCGGCATCGAGCAGAAGATCGAGACGACCGTCGCGATGGACTTCGGGCGGATCAGCATCAACGAGCAGCTGGTGCTGTATCTGTTCGGCACCCCGGGCCAGGAGCGCTTCTGGTTCCTGTGGGACGGCCTCTTCGAGGGCGCCCTGGGAGCGGTGGTCCTGCTCGACACGCGCCGCCTGGAGGTCAGTTACGAGGTCGTCGACCTCCTGGAGGAGCGCGGCGTGCCGTTCGTCGTCGCCGTCAACTCCTTCCCCGGCGCGCCCGTTCACCCCATGCCGGAGCTGCGGGCCGCCATGGACCTTCCCGACGAGGTGCCGTTGTTCGCCTGCGACGCCCGTGACCGCATCTCCTGCCGCGACACCCTGATGACCCTCATGCGCTACCTGTACGCGCTCGCCAACCGATCCCCGGAGCCACAGTGACCCCACCAGACGAACACTCCCGTACCGAGACCGCGACCGCCCCTCCCCCGCAGTGCCCGGCGCACGCCTACGGCACGGGCGGCACGGTGCGGCTGTACGGGCCCGCTGCGGAGGCCGACCCGATGGGCCTGTACGAGCAACTGCGCGAGCGGTACGGCGCGGTGGCACCCGTGCTGCTGCACGGCGACCTCCCGGCCTGGCTGGTCCTCGGCTACCGCGAGAACCTGGACGTCATGCGCACCCCCTCACGCTTCTCCCGCGACTCCCGCAACTGGCGTGACATGCGCGAGGGGAAGCTCACCCCCGAGCACCCGCTGGCCCCGATCTCGACCTGGCAGCCCATCTGCGCCTTCGCCGACGGCCAGGTGCACGAGCGCTGGCGGGGCGCCATCAACGACTCCATGGGGCGATTCGACCGCCGTGGCATGCGCCGGCACATCACCCGGTTCGCGGGACAGCTGGTCGACCGGTTCTGCACCACCGGCACCGCGGACCTGGTCGACGACTTCGCCGAGCACCTCCCCATGCTGGTGATGACCCAGCTCATCGGCATGCCCGAGGAGTACGGCCCGCGTCTGGTCAAGGCCGCCCGCGACATGATCAAGGGCACGGAGACGGCGGTCGCCAGCAACGCGTACGTACAGGAGACACTGCGCAAACTGGTGGCGCGCAAGCGGGCCGACCCTGGGCCGGACTTCACCAGCTGGCTGCTGGAGCACCCGTCCGAGCTCACCGACGACGAGGTCCAGCAGCATCTGCGCCTGGTGCTCATCGCCGCATACGAGACCACCGCCAACCTCATCGCCAACACGCTGCGCATGGTGCTGACGGACCCGCGCTGCCGTGCCAATCTGGCGGGCGGGCACATGACGCTCCCGGATGCGGTCGAGCAGATCCTGTGGGACGAGCCCCCGTTCACCACCATCCTGGGCCGCTGGGCGACCCAGGACACGGAGCTCGGCGGACACAGGATCAAGTCCGGTGACCCCCTGGTGCTGGGCCTCGCCGCCGCCAATCTGGACACGGCGATCCGGCCCGACCCCACCGCACCCGTGCACGGCAACCGCTCGCACCTCGCCTTCAGCGGAGGGGCCCACGAGTGCCCGGGCCAGGACATCGGCCGGGCCATCGCGGACACCGGCATCGAGGCGCTGCTGACCCGGCTGCCCGACATCCGGCTGGCGGTGCCGGAGGACGAGCTGTCCTGGGTGTCGGCGCTGATGTCACGTCATCTCGTCGAGCTGCCCGTGGAGTTCACGCCTCAGCAGCCCCAGCCGATGCCCCTTCCCGAGCTGCCCGCTCCGGCCCCGGCGGCACAGGACGCCGGGGATCCCACCGGCGCCACGGACCGGACGGTTCCGGCCCCGTCGTCCTCCACACGACGGTCCTGGTGGGCCTCGCTCACGCGGTGGCTGCGCAGGGGGTGACAGGAGCATCAAGCTGCTCCCACCACCAGGCCGCCGACGCTATGGGCAGCGGCGCGGTCCCGGAGTCACGGGGACTGTCCCGCCAGGTGATGCCGTAGGTCGCCCCCGGCACCGGAAGGTCGTACCGGTTCCGGGGGCTGGCATAGCGCGGCGCGGCATCCATCCACCGGATGCAGCCGGAGATGTAGTGCCCCAGAGCCTCCAGATAGCGCCGCAGGTGAAGGCCGGCGTTCCTGCCGATCTGCGCCCGCAGGTCCAGGAAGAGCGTCATGGTGCGGTCCCTTATGGCCAGGGCCTCCTCCAGAGCCTGATCCGCCGGGCAACGCCGCTGGTGGGCCAGGACGTTGACGATGTTCTGGTCCGTCGTCTCCTGACTGTCCTCCTTCGCGTACGAGAAGAGGTCGTTGTCGCAGCTGACGATGAAACCGGCCGCCTCGGTGAGCGCCTGGACCGGGGCCGAGTACAGCTCGTGGTCCGGGATGTGGATACCACTGGCGATCTCGCTCCAGGAGAGGGAGAAGCGGGTGCCGTTGATCGAGGGCCGCATGGCGACGTAGTCGGACAGGCTCGGCATCACACCGCGCTCGACATTGCTGACCTGCCATGCGGCGCCGAAGAGCCAGTCCCGCATCCCCTCGGCCACGCGCCGGAGTTGCACGGGCGTGGTCATGGCGCGTGTGCGGGCGGCGAGGTCCTCGAGCGCCGCGTCGAAGGGGGTGCTGCCGAGCATGCCGGAGCCCGGCGCCTCCAGGCAGCGCGACACCCGCGCGTTGAGGTCGACGATCGCGGCGGTCCTGACATCGGCGGCACCGGTGTCGTGGCAGATGTCGTCGAGGGCGAAGGCCCAGTGGTTCCACTCGATGAACAGCAGCAGCGGCTCGTCGTCCCCGTGGGGGATGATGCGGCAGCTGAAGTCGGCGCTGTGGGTCGCGATGCTCCAGGCCCGGTCCATGGAGTTCCCGAAGATGCCCATGGAGTCGAGCCAGGCGATGGCCCGTTGTTCGAGCTGTCCGACCCTCGGGTGGACGGCCGGTTCGATCGGGCAGTAGAAAGGGGGCAGCCGCCAGCCGATGGCCGACGGGCGAGAGCGCGTCGAGGTCTCCGTCATGGCGCTCACCCTTCCAATCGGAACAACAGCATCCGCGTCTCCACCGCGTGATCGCGCCACGCGCGGAACAGTTTCCCGTGCGCCAGCGCCGATTCCGTCAACCGTTTCTCGTCGATCGGCGAGGCCACCCCGGTGCGCGCCGCGCGGTCCAGCTCCGCCGTCGTCCAGGCCATGGACTGGACCCAGAACTCCGCGACGCGGTCGGTGATGTCCTCGTCCTGCTCCAGCCCGAAGCCGGCCGCCTCGGCCGCCACGATGTACTCGGCGAGGGTGCCGAGCCTGGTCTTGTAGTAGCCGTCGATGAAGGACGTCCACTCGGGGCGGCACAGGAAGTGCTCCTGGATGCCGAACCAGCTGCCCGGCCTGAGGGCCTTGGCGACCACCGTGAAGAGCCGCTCGCGGTCCATGTAGCCCGAGCTCTCGATGGCCACGGCCGCGTCGTAGCGCTGTTCCTCGCACAGGTCGTGGATGTCGCCGAGGACGGGGGTCACCAGGTCCTCGACTCCGGCCTGCTCGACCAGGTCCGCCATCACGGGGACGTGCTTGGCCGTCACCGTCATGGCCGTGACGGAGCAACCGTACTCCTGGGCCCAGTAGATGGAGCCGCCGCCGAGACCGCAGCCGATGTCGAAGAGGTGCGACGGCGGGGTGTCCTTCACGCCCCAGATGAGGGCGGCGTGGTCGAGGGCCGCCTCCTGGGACTCGAGGAGACGGCGGCGCAGGACGCTCTGGGCCACGGTGGTGTTGGGCGCGACGCCGGTGTCGAACAGCCCCACATGGAAATGGACCCGTGGTCCGGGTCCGTACTTGTGCAGGATGTCCGCTGTCTTCCTCGAGTAGTACGACGGCACCTGTGTCTCGTCGCGCCCTGTGGCAGGAGCGGCGGTCACCTCGGCGACAAGGTTCTCCATGATCCCTCCGAGACATCGGCTGTCGATGGACGCAGGAACGACGCCGGGCGCTGTGCGATCACGCACGTGAGTCACGCCGCCGCCCGGCGACAGACGACCAGCATTCCTGTCCACTTTTGTGCGGTACCTGCCCAGGCCGGTCCATCGATAACCCGCATTACGTACCGACCTGCGCCTTTCTGGCGCTTCTTTTGCGGATCGTCTCGGATCAGTTTGTAGCGAAACGCGAAGCTTGAGGACCGCTCCGCGATCGGAATGGCTGAAAGCTGCGCGCCGTTGTCGGAGTTTTGGCCTGCCGGGAGACGCGGATCCGGACGCGCGGCATCTGGCCGGATTTCGCGTATCCACGAGGTGTACGGACGATCCCGGGGGGCGCCCGACTATGCACGCGCCCCTTGGCCGGAGGGAAACCCGAGCAAGCCGTCGGTTTCCGGGAGTGCCGTGGCATCGTGGGATCCTCACCCAGCCGGAGCGAGGGAGGCGCGGACATGGTTCCGTCGGTCGGCCTGAGGAAGCGGTTCCGGTTCTCCGCCCCGCCCGGGCCCGGGCGCCGGCCCTGGCGACGCGGCATGGCGGCGGTCGCGGCCGGGGCGCTGCCCGCCCTGGCCTTTCCCGCGCCCGCACTGTGGTGGCTGGCCTGGGTGGCCTTGGTGCCCTGGCTGCTGCTGGTGCGGTCGGCCGGTACGGCCCGGCGGGCCGCCCTGGAGGGCTGGCTCGGTGGTGCGGGGTTCCTGCTCGCCGTGCATCACTGGCTGCTGCCCAGCCTGCACGTCTTCATCCTCGTCCTGGCCGCGCTGCTGGGGCTGCTGTGGGTGCCGTGGGGGCTGCTGGTGCACCGGCTGCTGGGCGGTTCGCCCGGCCCCGGCCGGGTGGCGGCGGCCCTGCTGGTGGTGCCCTCCGGCTGGCTGCTGGCCGAACTCGTGCGCTCCTGGCAGTACCTGGGCGGCCCGTGGGGGCTGCTCGGGGCCAGCCAGTGGCAGGTGGCGCCCGCGCTGCGGGTCGCGTCGGTGGGCGGCGTCTGGCTCGTCGGCTTCCTCGTCGTCGCCGTCAACACCGCACTGGCCGCGCTGATTTCGGCCTCCGGCGCCCGGGGCCGCACCACCGCCCTGGCGGGCGGGCTCGCCTGCGCGGCGGTCGTCGGCGGGATCTGGCTGGGCGCGCCGCTGCCGCAGGGCGCCGGAGCGGTGCGCATCGCGGTCGTACAGCCCGGGGAGATCGACGGCGTCGGCAGCGTGCAGCGGCGCTTCGCCCGCGAGGAGCAGCTCACCCGGCAACTGGCCGGGCAGCGCGTGGATCTGGTGGTGTGGGGCGAGAGCAGCGTCGGCGAGGACCTCGGGCAGCAGCCGCAGTTGAGCAGCCGGCTCGCCGCACTGTCGCGCACGGTCGGCGCGGACCTGCTCGTCAATGTGGACGCCCGGCGCTCGGACCGGCCGGGGATCTTCAAGAGTTCGGTGCTGATCGGGCCCGACGGGCCGACCGGCGACCGCTACGACAAGATGCGGCTGGTCCCGTTCGGCGAGTACGTCCCGGCACGCTCGCTGCTGGGCTGGGCGACCTCGGTGGGCAAGGCGGCGCAGGAGGACCGCAGGCGCGGCGACCGGCAGGTGGTGATGCGGCTGCCGGAGCGGTACGCGGGCGGGCTGCGGATCGGCCCGCTGGTGTGCTTCGAGTCGGCGTTCCCGGACATGAGCAGGCAACTGGCCCGGGACGGCGCCCAGTTGCTCGTCGCCCAGTCGGCGACCTCCACCTTCCAGCACAGCTGGGCCCCCCTCCAGCACGCCTCGCTGGCCGCGATGCGCGCCGCCGAGACCTGGCGGCCGATGGTGCACGCCACCCTCACCGGTGTGAGCGCGGTCGCGGACGCGCGCGGCCGGACCGTCGGCCCGTGGCTGGGCACCGGGCGCAGTACGGCCGTGGTCTACGACGTCCCGCTCGCCCGGGGCACCAGCCCGTATGTCGGGGCGGGCGACTGGACGGCCCACGGCGCGCTGGCCGTGCTGGCCGTCTTCTGTGCCGTCGAGGGGGTGCGCACCCGCCGGCGGCGCGTCAAGCCGACGGCTGCGTCAGCCCGTTGACGTCTATCCGGTGATCTCCGTGACGATCCGCTCGCACAGCTCGTGCGTCCGCAGTGCGTCCTCCGCGTCGAGCACCTTGCCCGCCTCGACCGCTTCGAGGAAGGCGAGCACACACTGCTCCACACCGCGCTGGCGGGCCACCGGCACCCAGTCGCCGCGGCGGCGGATGCTCGGCTGTCCCTTGTGGTCCACGATGTCGGCGAGGTTGAGCACCTGCCGCTTGGTGTCCTGGCCGGAGACCTCCAGGATCTCCTCGGTGGAGCCGCTCATCCGGTTCATGGTGCCGATGGCGGTGAAGCCGTCGCCGGACATCTGCAGCACCACGTGGTGCACGAGCCCGTCCTGCACCCTGGCCCGGACGCCCACGTGGTCGACGGTCCCCGGCGCGAGGAAGCGCAGGGTGTCGACGACGTGGATGAAGTCGTCGAGGACGAGCGTGCGCGCGTCCTCGGGCAGGCCGACGCGGTTCTTCTGCATCAGGATCAGGTCGCGCGGGTGCTCCAGGCACTGCGCATAGCCCGGCGCCCAACGGCGGTTGAAGCCGACCGTCAGGGAGACCTGCCGCTCCTGCGCCAGACGGACCAGCCGCTCGCTCTCCGCGAGGTCGTAGGCGAGCGGCTTGTCGACGAAGACCGGCACATCCGCCTCCAGGAGGCGGGTGACGAGGGCGGGGTGCACCGCGGTCGGCGCGTGCACGAACGCGGCGTCGAGGCCGGCGGCGAGCAGCGAGTCGAGGTCCGCGTGCCGGTGGGCGGCGGGCACCCGGTGGGTGTCCGCGACACGGTGCAGGGTGGCGGGGGTACGGGTGTGGAGGTGCGGTTCCAGCCCGGGGCGGGCGGTGAGAACAGGCAGGTACGCCTTC
Source organism: Streptomyces sp. NPDC002536 (assembly GCF_053594995.1). NCBI lineage: Bacteria > Bacillati > Actinomycetota > Actinomycetes > Kitasatosporales > Streptomycetaceae > Streptomyces > Streptomyces sp. NPDC002536. Next base: position 3,205 of record NZ_JBSFWU010000130.1, on the reverse strand, counting down.
TGCGCGATGTCTCCGAGCCCGATGACGCCGACCTTCACCTGTGACCTCCTTGGTGTTCCGCCTCCGCCCCCGCCTCGGCAGCATACGTGGGGGCCGGCGGACGCCAGTCGGTGATCCCCTCGTACCCGCGCAGGAGCAGGCCCGGGGCGAAGCGGCCGGCCGCGGCGAGCAGGGCCTGACGGAGGAACAGGCCGGGGGCGCCGCCGGCCAGGGCCACCCGGCCGACGCGGGCCGACCGGCGGGCGATGTCCATCGTGCGCGGCAGCCGCTCGCGGGTGTAGGCGTCGAGGGTTCCTGCGGCCCCGGGCGCCGCGTGGTGGGCGAGGACGACGGCGTCCTCGATGGCCTGGTTGCCGCCCTGGCCGAGGTTGGGGGTCATGGCGTGGGCGGCGTCGCCCAGCAGGGCGGTGCGGCCGCGGTGGTAGGCGGGCAGCGGGCGGGTCATGGAGCGGATGTCGTGGCGGAGGACGTCCGCGGGGGCGACGGCCGCGAGGATACCGGGGACCGGGTGGTGCCAGGTGCCGAAGAGGCGCAGCAGCTCGGCCTTTTCGTCGTCGGGGGCGCGGCTCCCCTCCGGGGCGAGGGCCGAGGCGTAGGCGTAGACCCGTCCGTCCTTGAGCGGCTGAGTGCCCCACAGCCTGCCCCGGCCCCAGGTCTCGTGCGGCGGGAACGGCCGTTCCGGGGCGGGGACGACGACGCGCCAGGTGGTGAATCCGGCGTACGCGGGGCGGGGGTGGCCGGGGAACAGGGCGCCGCGGACGGCCGAGTTGATGCCGTCGGCGCCGACGACGAGGTCGGCTTCGAGCTCGCCGTCGTCGGTGGCGACGCGGGCGCACCGGTCGTCGGCGCCGGGGTCGGCCAGGTGTGCGGCGGTGCCGGTGCGCAGCGCTCCGTCGGGCAGCCGGGCGGCGAGCAGGCCGGCGAGGGTGGCCCGGTGCAGGAGGACGAGGGGTCCGCCGAAACGCTCTGCCACGGCGGCGCCGTCGGTGCGGGCGAGCCAGCGGCCGCCCGGGGTGAGCAGGCCGGCGTCGCCCTGCAGGGCGGCGAGTGCGCGGATCTCGTCGCCCAGGCCGATGAGGTCGAGGGCGCGCTGGGCGTTGGGGGTGAGGGAGATGCCGGCGCCGACCGGTTCGAGGGAGGGCGCGCGCTCCAGGACGGTGACGTGCCAGCCGCGCCGGTGCAGGGCGGCCGCGGCGGTGAGACCGCCGATTCCGGCGCCGATGACGACGGCTCGGGGGGTGCGGGATGTGTCCACGGTGGGGGCTCCTCGCGACGCGGTACGGAAACTACACATGTAGTTCCCGTGAGGGAACTTACTACACCCGTAGTGCATGTGCCCCGTCAGGGGCGCGGGGAACTGCGCGAGCAACCACCGACGGTCTGCAGCCGACGCACTACCCGGGGTCCGGGGCGAAGCCCCGAGAGCTTCGACTGCGGGCGCGTCGTGGCTGGTCGCGCAGTTCCCCGCGCCCCTGACGGGGCGCTATAGGTTGGCCCCCATGAACACCGCACGCCCCGGCCGCCCAGGCCGGCCCCGCGCCGAACTGGTCGCCGACGCCGCCATCACCCTGCTCGCCGAGCGCGGCCTGCGAGGGCTGACCCACCGGGCGGTCGACGAGGCCGCCGGACTGCCGCCCGGTTCGACGTCCAACGTCGCCCGCACGCGTGCGGCCCTGCTGGAGGCGGCGGTGCGGCGGCACGCGCAGCGGGAAGCGGAGCTCCTCGTTCCGGACGAGATGCCGGACCTCACGGGCGGGCTCGACGCCCTGACCGACGCCCTCGCCCTCGCCCTGTACCGCTCCCTCACCCGCCACCGCGAACTGGCGCTGGCCCGCTACGAACTGGCGCTGGAGGCGAACCGGAGGCCCGAACTCCGCGCCGTCTACGATGCGCTGGGCCTGGGCTTCCGTGCACCGCTCATCGCCCTGATGACGGCCGCCGGTTCCGCCGAGCCCGAGCGGCACGCGATGTCGGCGCTCGCGTGGTACGACGGGATGCTGTTCTCCTGCGTCGCCGGGCAGTACCACACCGAGGTGCCGGAACAGGCGCAGCTGCGTGCGGGGTTCGCCGAGCTGCTGCGCGGCATGCTGGGCGGATAACCTGTGGCGCGGCCGTGAGCAGGGCGTCAGGATGTCGCGCATGACGACCCCTGATCGCACGTTCCCGCCCTCCATCGCCGACGAGCGCAGCAGCCTGGAGAGCTGGCTCGACTTCCACCGCGCCACGCTTGCGGTGAAGTGCGCCGGCCTCGACGACCGGCAGCTGCGCGAGGCCTCCGTGCCGCCGTCGATGATGACGCTGCTCGGGCTGGTGCGGCACATGGCCGAGGTGGAACGCGCCTGGTTCCGCAAGGTGTTCGCGGGCGACGCGACGGCCGGGCCGCTGTACTACACGGACGAGGACCCCGACGGGGACTTCCGGGTCTCCGGGACGGACACCTGGGACGAGGCCAACGCCGCCTGGCAGGCGCAGATCGCCGCGGCCCGCGACATCGTGCAGGGCCGCTCGCTGGACGACGTCGGCACCGGCCGCCGGCACCGGGACGGCGCACAGGTCGACCTGCGCTGGATCTACGTGCACATGATCGAGGAGTACGCGCGCCACAACGGCCACGCCGACTTCCTGCGCGAGCGCATCGACGGCGCGACCGGCTCCTGACCGGAGCGCGGGCGGGCGGATGCCCCCTCCTCACCCCTGCGGGGCCTTCCCAACTGCCCGTATGCGCAAGCAGGGTTGGGCGAGTGCACCGAATGCCCGCAGCGGCAGCCCTGGTGGCGGTGGCGATGTCGGCCGCCGTCGGCTGCGTCTCCGTATCCCCGCACTCCCCGGCCCCCGGCGGCCGGCCCGGCGCCCGCCCCGGCATGGTCCAGGGAAGCACCCGTGAGGGCCTGACCGTCACCGGCCCCGGTGCCTCCTCGGCGCCGGCGCCGCAGCCGTCGTCCCCGGCGGCCGACGGGGCCCAGGGCAAGGCGCAGGGCCCAGTGGGCGATCCGCGGGATCCCCGGGATCCGCACGACCCGAAGGAACCCGCCGAGCCGCGGGAACCGGCCGAACCCGGCGAGCCCGGCGCTGCGTCGCGCCCTGCGGACTCCTCGCCCGCGCACCCCCCGAACGCCTCCGGCCCGGACCGCACCACGGGCGCTCAACTACCGTGTGGGCATCGAGGGTTTCGCGCAGCTCGACGGCGCGCCCGCCAACCGGGGCC